>NZ_JBQTDC010000020.1:0-74389 GCF_052353045.1 Halomonas sp. AOP7-B1-5
GTGCAAACAACACAGCAGTGGCGTGAATTTGAACAGCTTCATCAGTTATCTCGGTTACCTATTGTCGCCATGACGGCCAATGTGATGCCAGAGCATCGCGAGCGCTGCCTGCAAAGTGGCATGGATGACATGATACATAAACCGTTTACTCGCGATGAACTCTACCAAGTCTTATGCCGTTGTATCTTGCAAAAGGAGAGCGTTAACGCGCCTATCTCAGATACCGAGAGGGAAACAGATGCCGGTGTATTAAAGCAACCCGAGGAAAAGGGGAAAATTCTTGATACACGCCTCTGCGAAGAATTAAAAGACACTTTTGATTCGAATACTCTCGATAACTTGCTGACAACATTCTTGAAGCGTCTTGATATCCGCGGAGAGCGCCTTGCTGCCGCTTTAAAGGCTGGCGAGCGAGATGTTTTTTGTCAAGAAGCCCATTCGCTTAAGGGAGCGGCGGCCTCTTTGGGATGTACTGCTATAGCGGCCCTGGCAAACCGTCTTGAAGCCCTCGCGCTAGTCGATCTTGGCAGTGAACTTGAGCTGTCTTTACAGCAACTACCGGCTTTGGAAAAATCTACTCAGCTCGCGCTAGAACAGGCTGGCATGCTTAGTTCATTAAAGTCCAATTCAGACATCCGATGACTGAACCAAGCGTTAAAAGCCTCTGCTGTTAATGGGCGAGAGATAAAGTATCCCTGACCTAATGGGCATTTTGCTTCCCTGAGCAAGCGCTGCTGCGCTTGAGTCTCGATACCTTCGGCTATTACCGTCAGTCCTAAGCGCTTTCCCAAATCGATAATGGATAGTGTAATGGCGTGGGCAGCTTGGTCCTGGTCTATCAGCGATACAAAGCTACGGTCAATTTTAAGCTTGCTAAAGGGGAGGCGATGAAGCTGAATCATTGAGGAGTAGCCGGTGCCAAAGTCATCTAGCGCGAGCTGGCAGCCTCGCTCAAGCAGTGCTTCAAGTACGTGCCGGGCATATGCCAAGCACTCAATGCCCGCTGATTCGGTCAGTTCTAGTGTAATACGATCCAAGGCGGAGTGGTGCTTACGCGTTAGTTGATCAAAGGTTTGTAAAACGCTCTCGGCTTTGACCAGTTCTGCAGGGACGTTGATGGCAATATCCAGTTTCCAGCCCATTGCCTGCCATTCTGCCTGTTGCTTCAGGGCAAGCTCAAGAATGCACCATGTCATGGGCACCATCAGCCCACTTTGTTCAGCCAAGGGAATAAAACTGTCGGGATAAAGTACGCCGCGCTCGGAGTCCTGCCAGCGGACCAATGCTTCAACGCCTATGATGCTTCCGCTCTCAAGATCTAGTTGGGGCTGGTAAACTAAAAAGAGCTTTTTATCGCCAATCGCCGCTTCCAGCTCCTCCACTGATGGCGCTTTGAGAGAAGTTTCAAGTGGCTTCAGAAAAGAGGCAAGTCCTATAAGAAGGTCAGATTTCGGCAAAAAGCCCAACATACGTAAGCCTTTGCCTTTGCCTACCTCGATAGCATGTGTAGCCGTCTCCTTCGAGCAGCTACTAATAAGAAGAATGGCAGCGTTCAGGCGCAGATCGTGAAGATAGTCGAGAATGTCTAAACCGGTAAACTCGCCAAGGCCAAAATCAAGGAGAATCAGGTCCACGTTGAGAAGGGATGGGCGGCGCGCCAGCTCTCCCAGGCTTCCAACAGTTACAGCCCGGTAGCCCTGTTTTTCCAATAACAGTTTGCCTAATAATTGAATTTCGGGATCATCATCAATCACCAATGCATTACAGGCCATATCGATTCCTTGAAAAGCTTATTTATGCCAATGAAAATTTTGTGGCTCGACTATCGTCTCGTCATTATTCAAGAGGTCGCTATCACCGAGGGCTTGCTGATAAACCCTCGGTAGCAGACTAACTCAGAAAGATTCCCACTCAGGATGTTGTAAAGAAGAGAACTGATGCCGTGGTAACGATGTTGACCTAGCACTTTTATTCTCCTGTTTCCTCTCAGCCAGCGCCAAGGGCTGTGTTGCGATATCGCTTAACTTGAAGGCACCTACTAATACGCTTAAGCGAGAGGCCTGTTCGCTTAGCTCTGCTGCTGCGCTGGACTCTTCTACCAGGGATGCATTGTGCTGAGTCATGCTATCCAGCTCGTTGACGGCATCATTGACTTGCCCAATTCCCACACTTTGCTCTTTGGCGCCAGCGCTAATTTCAGCAATTACATCGGAAACGCGTTCAATGCTGTGGACCATTTCTTCCATCAGTTGCCCAGTGCTTTTTACTTGATTGACGCCCGCCCCAGTTCGGCTCATCGAAGTATTGATGAGGGTGGCAATACTTTTTGAGGCGTCGCTTGAACGGCTGGCTAAGGTGCGTACTTCTTGGGCAACGACAGCGAAACCTCTGCCGTGCTCTCCCGCACGAGCCGCCTCAACTGAAGCATTCAATGCTAAGATATTCGTTTGAAAGGCGATGCTCTCAATAAGACTGACGATATTACTTATTTCAGAAGAGGATTCGCTAATGGTATCCATCGTCTGTTCAACACTGCGCATCGCACTGCGTCCCTGATTGGCTAATTCGCGACTCGATAGTGCCAGTTGATCTGCCTGCTGTGCAGAGTCAGAGGCATTGGTAACCACTGCCGCGATTTGCTCCATGGAAGCTGATGTCTGCTGTAAATTGGCAGCAGCTTGCTCCGTACGCGTTGCAAGCTCCTGACTACCTTTGGCAATTTCTGTGGATGCGTGCTGAAGGCTGACAGTGCTTTGGCTAACAGCTTGAAGCGTCCCGTCAATATGCTTGATAAAAGTATCAAACTCATGAGCTAACTCACCAATCTCGTCCCGGCGTTGGCTATTGATGCGGGCCGTCAAATCACCGTCTCCTTGGGTAATTTCTTTAATGCGCCGACTTATTTGACGAAGTGCCTTGGACATCATCAAAGGACCCAGCAGAGCAATCAACGTTGCCGCGATAAAGACGATTAAAGAAAAAACAATCGTAGTCGTCTGCTGCAATCGAATTCTTTCCAAGACAGCCTTTTCTGCCGCAATAATTGCAGTTTCAATATTGGCTCCTGAAATATCATATAAATCTCGCAACGCATTAAAATGCTCTAGTGAAGAACTTGAGGAAAGAGTCAGTGCATTGACTGTTTCACCTCTCTCATGCATTGCAAAAACGCGCTCAGCCTCCTGTTTCCAGTCGCTATACAATACTTCAAAATCAGCTAACTGATCAGTAATGCTCGGATCAGCACGCATCAGCTCAGCAGATGTAACCATGCGCTCATAAGCCTGCTGCGCATTCTCCTCAAATTCATCGATAAGAGCTGATGCCTGCTCTGTACCAGGCGATGAGAGGAGAAACTCTATTTCAGCGACCCTCGCCTGGTAAAGATCTCTATCTCCATTGAGGATGGTTGTTGAAGCAGGGATGTAGTGAGATATAAATGAATCGAGTCGGCTTTTTACCATATTGACGAGTAATATATCAGCCAGCACAACTGCTAGTAGCGCAAGTGCGACGCTTATAAAAGCAAAGGCATATTTTACTTTTATCAGGTGGAATTTTTTCATGTGCACTACCCTTGTCATGTTGGAGGATGAGTGCACATTACTCTTAAAGTATTAGATTAAGCGACCTACTTATTGGCTTGGTCACGTTTGTTTACGTTTATCCTCATTAGAGAGCCAAAGAGTCATTGGTTAGCTAGAACAGCAGCACTCAGCTCGCCTATTGATAACCCTTCGCTTGTAAATAGAAAAGATGTGCATATCGGCCCTTGAGTGCGAGAAGCTCTTCATGAGTGCCGCGTTCCAGCACGCGGCCATGGTTAATGACTAAAATCAGCTCGGCACTGCGCACCGTCGAAAAGCGGTGCGAGATGAGGATGGTCATTTTATCGTGGCTATGCTCGCGAAAGCGGGTAAATATATCGGCTTCAGCGGCAGCGTCCATCGCCGCGGTGGGCTCATCCAGCACTAGAATATCAGCCTCCTCGCGCATGTAGGCACGCGAGAGCGCTATTTTTTGCCACTGCCCGCCGGAGAGTTCCTGGCCATCTTTAAACCAGCGGCCTAGTTGGGTGTTATAGCCTTGGGGCATGCGTTTGATAAAGCCGTCGGCCATACCGTTGTGGGCCGCTTTCTGCCAGCGCGTTTGATCATTAAATGCCTGAATGTCGCCCACACCCAGGTTTTCGCCTACCTGCAGCTGGTAGCGCACGAAATCCTGAAAAATCACCCCGATACGCTTGCGCAACGCGCCGGTTTCCCAGTCGCGCAGGTCGCTGCCATCCAGCAGAATACGCCCGTGGGTGGGTTGATAAAGCCGCGTCAAAAGCTTGATCAGGGTTGTCTTGCCCGAGCCGTTTTCGCCCACCAGTGCCAGGCTCTGGCCGGGCGCCAGGTGCAGGGAGATATTCTGCAGTACCTGCTTGCCGCCTGGATAGGCAAAGCTGACGTCCTCGAAGCGCAGCCCGTCGCCTGCGCTCTCACCCTGTGTCAGGCTGCCGCCTTCAGGTTGAGTAGACTGCTCCAGGTACTCGTAGAGGTTGGATAAGTAAAGGTTGTCTTCATACATGCCGCTGATCGCGGTGAGGCTTGCCGAAAGCGCCGACTGGCCCTGCTTGAATACCATCAGATACATGGTCATCTGGCCCAGGGTCAGCGCACCGGCGATGGTTTCAATCACCACCCAGGCGTAAGCGGCGTAAAAAGTCAGCGTGCCGAGCAGGCCCAGCACGAACCCCCAGCCCTCCCGGTGCAGCGTCAGAAGGCGGTCTTCGGCAAACAGGCGGGTAAAGATATCCCGGTAACGCTGTAGAAATAGCCCTTCAAGACCGAACAGCTTGACCTCCTTGATACTGTCTTCACGCGCCAGCACGGTTTCCAGGTAGCCCTGCATACGCGTTTCCGGTGAACGGCGGCGGAACAGGCGAAAGGCGTCGCCGGAAAACTTGGCCTCCGAGATAAATACCGGCAGTGCGCCCACCGCCAGTATCAGCAGCGCCCAGGGCGAAAACTGAATCAGCAGAACGCTGAAGCTGCCGAGCGAAATGGCGTTCTGCATCAGACCAAAGGTTTTATTGACCAGGGCAAGGGGGCGTGTCGAGGCTTCACGGCGGGCGCGGGTGAGCTGGTCATATAGCTCGGAGTCTTCGAACTGGCCAAGCGAGAGTGTCCCGGCCTTTTCCAGAATCATCACGTTGACCTTTTGCCCCAACAGCGCGCGTAGCAGCGCCTGCTGGGCGGAAAGCCCGCGCTGGGCGAGGGCAATGAGGCCGATAATCAGCGCCTCGACCCCCACCAGCTTCAACACCGGGGTGATGGACGTCAGTAGATCAGGGTCATCTGCCGCTTGATGCGCCGCCATGGCGCTGACCACTCCGTCGACAATCAGCTGGCCCACCCAGGCGGCAACGGCGGGCAGTACGCCTGCCACCAGTGTGCATAAGGCCAGGCCAAACATCATCCAGCGTGAGGTTTCCCACACCAGGCCAAGGGCACGCTGGCTGTAGCGAAAAACGCTGAAAAAACCGCTAAGCGGTGAGGAGCTTGAGTGGGGCGAAGACTGTTGCATGGCGTGGCTGAGCGGCATCCAGAAAAAAGGAGTGCCATGATGCGATGGAAAGGCGTGGATAGCTAGTCTGACTGCCGGGGGAAATGGCCGACAGTCAGAAGGGATCAGCAGAGTGGGTCAGGCAATGACAAAGGCGCCGTACACAAGGGCCGCCATGACCACGAAGGCTGGGTAGATCTTGAAGCGCACCAGCGCTATCGCGGCGACCACGCCAATGATCACCGTGTGCAGCCAGCCTGCACCGTTGACGCCTTCGAGCAGAAAGCCAAGCGTCAGCCAGGCCATCATCATGGCTATCACCGGGCGCACCCACTGGCTCATACGCTTGACCTGGGGGGACTCGCGGTGGCGATACAAAAGCCCCAGCGCGGCAATCATCAGCAAAAGCGAAGGCACCACCGTGGCTGCAACCGCTACAAAGGCGCCGCCAATACCCGCCACTTCATAGCCTACGTAGCCGGCCATCTTGGTGGCAATGGGGCTCGGCAACGCGTTGCCGAGCGCCAGGGTTTCGGCAAACGTCTGCGAGGTCATCCAGCCGTAACGGCCGACGACCTCGGCTTCGATCAAGGGAATGATGGCCGGGCCGCCGCCGTAACCCACGATATTGGGAATGAAAAACGCCAGGAAAAGCTCCCAATAGATCATGCCGAGCGCTCCGCTTTCTTGAATTTGGAGAAGGGGATAAACGCGGCCAGCAGAATCGCGCCGATGATGAAGCCCGGGTGGACGCCCAGCCAGTAAATCAGCACCCCGGAAACGATCGCCATTACGCCACTGACCAGCCAGCCAAGCGCCTTTTGCGATTTATCAAAGAAGTCCCAGGCCAGTTGGCCCATCATGATCATGACCACCGGCACCACGGCTTGCCCCATGCCGCGAATCCACGCAACATCGCGGTAGCGGCTGAAAATGCCCAGCATGACGATCATCGCCGCAATCATGGGTAGAATAACCGCCGTAACGGCAACGGCGCAGCCTAAGGGGCCGCCGACACGATAGCCGATGTAACCGGGCATCTTGGTGGCAATCGGGCCGGGCAGGGTATTGCCAATAGCCAATATATCGGCAAACTCTTCGTCGGTAAGCCACTTGTAACGGGCGACCACTTCGGCATGCACTAGCGGTATCATCGAAGGACCACCACCAAAGCCGAAAATACCGACCCGAAAGAAGGCCCAGAACAGTGCTGTCTGTTTCATTGGCAAAATACGCTATAGGAAATTAGTTGGAAAAACATATTTTTTCACTTTTTATCGTTTATATTTAAAAAAATCGATTATTTATCTGGCGTAGAATATAGGCGAGAGTACTCAGAGGCGTCAACACTGAATAAGTAGTGCGTACGTAACGGTGGATGAAAGGACCCTACCATGAATCAATATATTCAGCCTTCAGCAAGTACGGCATCAAGTCGTATTTACGATACCTTACGCAAGGATCTAGTGAACGGACGCTTCGCGGCGGGTGAAAAACTTGCCATCAATGCGCTCAAAGACCAGTACCAGGTAGGCCTGAGCCCTTTGCGGGAGGCGTTAAACAAGCTGGCGGCCTATGGATTGCTCCTTCAGGAAAACCAGCGTGGCTTTCGAGTACCGACGCTTTCCCATCGCGAGCTGGATGATATAGCGCAAACGCGCTTGTCACTTGAAGGCATGGCCTTTGAACAGGCTATCGCCCATGGCGATGCCGCTTGGGAAGCGGAGCTGCTGGCGGCGGAACACCGCCTGAAATGTGCCGATATGACGCTGGATAAGGACGATGAATGGGAGCGGTTGCACACCCAGTTTCATCGTACGCTAGTAGCGCCATGTGGCTCCGTATGGCTACTCCGCTTTATTGAGCAGCTGCATGATCAATTTGATCGTTACCGCCGGCTGGGTCCTAAAATGCCGGTGATTCGCCAGGAACTGGACCAGCAGCACCATGAGTTGGTGGAGCTTGCCTTGAAGCGCGATGTGAAAGCGGCGCGCAAGCTTCTGGATGAGCATATTCGCAAATCCTATGATGTGGCGCTTCAGCGGTTTACCCAGCATGGTGAAGGAGCGCCCAATAAGCGCTGAGCAGCGCTTGAGTTTAATGATAACGATAGGTGTACACTGGCGCCCATCAAACATGCGATCGAGCGGGTGTAAAAGAGAGTAATGCAATATTCAGATAACGACGTAATCGAGCAAACGATGAGCTGGGTGCGCAATTTTATTGTGGCGCAAAACGTATGTCCTTTTGCTCAGCGTGAAGTGGAACGCGCCTCTATCCGTGTGGAAATCGTGCGCTCCAAAAAACTTGAAGTTGCGTTAGAAGAACTCATGGTGGAAGTGCAGTGGCTGGATGAGCATCCAGATACGGAAACCACGCTGCTGGTTTTCCCCACACTATTCAAGCATTTTGATCACTACCTGGATTATGTGGAACTGGCCGAAAGCATCTTGGCCGAGCAGGGCTACGAAGGTGTTTACCAGCTAGCTACCTTCCATCCCGATTACTGTTTTGAAGACGCCGAGCCTGACGATGCCTCGAACTATACCAACCGCTCGCCCTACGCGATGGTGCATTTACTGCGCGAAGCGAGTGTCGAAAAGGCCATCGAGTTTTATGGCGACACGTCGGTAATTCCTGAACGCAACGTCGCACATTTAACGGCTATGGGAAGTAGTGAAGCGGAGCGCTACCTTCAGGAAGCGTTAGCGCAACGCGCCTCTTCTGCTAAAAGCCCCTAATACGTACGGCAGCGATCTGCTCGTCGCTTATTTAACACTCGCGCTCAAGCATTCTAGGCTGGACTGAAGGCGCGGGAGTGCTAAAGAACTCAGAAGGCTGGTATGTGTGATCGCGAGGAGTCGCCGTCGACGTGCTGATCTCTTCCAGCAATATGGGGCTGAATATGGCGCTTATGTGAGTGCTGTCTGGTGCTTGCTCTTTAGCAGCTAATGTCGGCTGCCTGTCGTTTACCGCGCTATAACCATACTCTTCAAAGCTAAGAGCCGGGCTGTCATTGAGGACATTATTCTGGGCTTGGGCAGCACGTTGAAGAGGTCTTACTACAAATACATGGATTGCGCCTTTAAACGCAATATAAAGGGCTCCCGCTAAGGCAATGAGCAGGGCCACTGTCATTAATACTATCCTGCTGTCTTTCTGTTCGCTGCTGGTTAACTGGTTTGCCCATTCAAGTATATGTCGGTCGATGTTAACTGCGGTCTTGCTGACGGCGGAAAGGTGTACGTCGGTTGCATTTCGAAAAGTCTGGAAATGATCTAAATAGCGTTGCAGTGGGTTGTCTATCAAGCGTTTATAAGTGTCAAGCATCGCGTCAATCAAAGGGCGCTGTGCAGAGTGGGAAGGTAAATCGAGTTCTTGAACCGCCTGGCTTGCATGCTCAAGGTTGTCCCGCGTCTGGCTCAATGTCGTCGCCGCTTGGTCAATATCGCTACTTAGGCGTGCCAACCGCTGGCGTACTTCCATTAAATGAATATTTGCTTGGCGGGTAGCGTCAGTTAGGTGGGCGGTGATTTCTTTGGAGAACGTTAGCTGAGGTCCTGGCGAGTGCCCGTTTTTTAAGTGCAGTAGGCCCAGCAGCACAATCATGCCCAACAGGGCGATAAATATCCATGCAAATAGCGGTTTGAAAAAAGCAGGTTTCATAGTGGGCTTTGCGTGCAGGTTTAACTGCCATCGTCTGAATTTGCCGACGGCAAGGGCGAGCCATGATACGCGATTGGCAACGCATCGGGCAGCGAATGCTGCCCGATAACTGAAAATAACGGTGTATTAAAAAGCTTCCCACTCAGGTTCGGCAGAGGCACGCTTGCTAGGCAGTGAGGTTCTGCTGGCTGGTAAAGGGCGGGCTGATTTTAATGGTGCTGATTGCGTCTGGCTTGAATGGGGTAATTTAAACGCGCTCACAAGCTCTGCCAAGCGGCTAGCTTCATCCTCAAGTGATGCCGATGCAGTGCTGGTCTCTTCTACTAAGGACACGTTTTCCTGAGTCGCGGAGTCCATTTGCGCAATTGCGGTGCTAATTTGGGTAATACCCGAGTCCTGTTCTTTGGCCGCCAGTGACAGCTCCTGCATCATATCGGTCACTTGACGGATAGCCGTATTGACCTCGCCCATACTTTCCCCATTGTGCATCGCCTGATTGGCACCTTCGGCAATACGCTGGGCAATATCCTCAATCATCGTGCGTATTTCTTTCGATGAGTTGGACGTCTTAGTCGCCAATGAGCGAACTTCGCTGGCAACGACGGCAAAGCCGCGGCCATGTTCGCCCGCGCGTGCTGCCTCAACCGAGGCGTTCAGCGCCAGGATATTAGTCTGAAAAGCGATAGAGTCGATTACTTGCACAATGTCATGCACTTTATGCGAGTCTTTTTCGAGCGCTTGCATCCATTGCCCGGCACGCTGGGCTTCGCTTTGACCATGCTCGGCTTTATGCGCGGCATTAACAGTCATCTTTTCGGCCTGCGTGGCCGTGTCAGCATTTTGGCGCACAATAGAGGAAATCTCATCCATACTCGCTGCCGTTTGCTGAAGCGCCGCTGCCTGCTGCTCGGTGCGCGAAGCAAGGTCCTGGCTACCGCTGGCAATTTCCCGGGAACTGTTGGCGACGGCCCGGCTGCTTTGGTTGAGGGTTTCCACCATCTGTTGCAAGCGCTCCTGCATCGTGCTCATCGCGCTATACAGGCGGCCTATTTCATTACGCCCGCGTGATTCGATGGCGTTAGTTAAATTGCCTTGGGATACGCTTTCACATAGCGCAACGGCGCGCTGCAGAGGGCGAACGATAATCCGGTTAATGCCGAGCTGTACGGCGATATAGATCATTAATGCCAAAACGATTAAGCCAATACTAATCAACATATTGTGCTGACTGCGGGTATGCGCATTTGAAACGGTAGTTGATGCTAGGCTTTGTGCATTGAGGTTGAAGCTACGCACACCATTGGTAAACGCATCAAACTGTTCGTTAAGGCGTTCGGCGTGATCGATCAGCGGTGCCACATTCCCGGCGTTAAGGTCGCGTCTGAGCGAATCAGTAATCAAAAGCTGGTACGCCGATTCGATCGCGGCAATTAAGGGCATTCGTGGCGAGTTGCTGGGTACCTCAATGGCATGAAATGCATCAAAACGCGAATCCGCACGTTCCAACGCCGCCTGAGCAAATCCCAGCGCTTGCTGAGCTAACGCAGTGTTGCCACGTGCGTTATAGTCTGTATAACGCGCTAAGCGTACCCGAAGCTCCATTAGATTAACTTCTGAACGGTTAATAGACGCTACCTGTTGGGCCGCCACTTCATCCAACTCGTTTAAGCTTGTTATTGCTCTTTTCTCTGCCTGTATGCCAAGCGCTGCCACAACAATCAACATGACAACGAGTAAACCTAATGCCCCGGCCAGGGCATATTTTACGGATAAATCTTTCATTACGTTCATTTCTCACTTAAGGGGGAGCAATAGAGCAGCAAGATAGGCAGCCACATCACAATGAACTAGAGAGCTTCATTGTGGTGGTCGTAATATCGGCCTTAAGTGAGAAAAATTAAGGGTGTAAGCGATTAAATTACAAGGATTTATACATAATATGCGTGTCTACTAACCCTTGCGTCGCATGGCGGTAGGCATTAGGAACCGTGCCCACAATGCTAAATCCTAACCGTTGCCAGAGCGCCACCGCGACATCGTTAGTGGAAACGACGGCGTTAAACTGCATGGCTTGAAAGTTGAACTCACGCGCTAATTGCTGTGAATGCTCGCACATCGCCCGGGCAACGCCTTTACCGCGAGCGGCAGCGGTCACCATATAGCCGCAGTTACAGATATGATCGCCGGGGCCGGCTGCATTGGCTTTTAAGTAGTAGCTACCGATTAATTCGCCTGCTGCATCCTTAACCGCATAGGTGACTTTGGGCGCTTGGCACCAGAGCCGATAGGCCGCATCGTAGCTGATATCAGGGTCAATCGCGTAGGTTTGCTGGTCTGCGATAATGGCCTGAAAGGTTGGCCAAAAGATAACGAAGTCATCTTGTGTCATAGGCGTGAACGTGAGGGAAGACGCATTATTTGAAGACATTGTATTTGAAGACATCGTATTTGATGACATAGCCAGTACCTGATGGAAATAAGTAGGACAGCGTTAACCGCTATGATAATAAGCGCCATAACGCAGCGGTGGCCATTCCCGCAGTAATCGCAACGAGCGGCTTATGCAGTATCAGCATGGCGCTTAACGTGGCGAGCAGACCAAGCCGAGCGCCCCAATCCCCCTGAGCTGCCAGCGGTACAACAACAGCGACCAGAACGGACCCCGCCATAGCGTTGATAAATCGCTCTACCTTAGGGCCAATAGGGATACGTGACATGATGATCGAGCCACCGATACGGGTGGTAAACGTCACCAGTGCCATGATAACGATAGCAAGTAGCGCAGTAGCTGGAGTTAGCGGCACGCCTATTGTCCTTTTTGTTGATTCGCCTGAGGCAACAGCATGCCCGCCAAACCACCCGCCAGCGCACCCACAATAACGTGAGCGTTGGGCGGCAAATAATAAAGCGCGAGCAGCGCGGCCACGCCAGCCACGCCCCAGGGAAGTAGCATCGTAAGCGACGGTTTGTTTTTACCGCCTACCAGCATGGAAAGTAAGAAACAGCCCATGATGACGTCTAATCCAAACCGTTCGGGCTGGCTGATCCCGCTACCAAACGCGACCCCCAACAGCGTGCCCAGCACCCAGGAGAGCCATAAGGCAATACCGCCGCCAAAAAGAGCGCCGACATTGGTTTCTCCTCGCTGATGGTCAGCTGCCGCCATGGCCCAGTTGGAGTCACTCATCATCCCAAGGCAGGCATAACGCTGGCCTGAGGGAAGGTGGCGCAGCCAGGGGTAAAGCGAAGCGCCCATCAATAAGTGACGGGCGTTAATGGCAAACGTGGTGGCAATAAGCGCTGTGAGCGGAATGGTGGGTCCCCACAGCTCCAGTGCCGCAAACTGAGCGGTGCCCGCGAACACCAGGCTGCTCATCAGCAGCGTTTCCCAGCTGCTTAAACCATGTTGGATAGCGGCAACGCCAAACGCTAAGCCAAACGCAACCACGAACAGGGAAAGCGGGGCCATTCGCTTGAAGCCCCATAACGTACCTTTTGCGTCTAGCTTTGCGCTCACCGCGCGGCCTCTGCAACAATCTCATAGCTGCGCAGACGGTCAGCATGATTATAAAAGTCGCTATTGATCATCAGCTCATCCGCGCCGGTACGTTCTTGGAAAGCCGTCAATTCTGCTTTGACCGTTTCAGGACCACCGATAATCGCTGCGCCTAAAAATTGGCTTACCTGCGCCTGCTCCATAGGTGACCAGTCCAGCTGCTCTACTGGGGGCAGCGACTGGGTCGGTTTGCCACGAATAAGGTTTAGAAACTTCTGCTGAGCCGTGGTCGCAAGGTAGTGCGCCAGCGCATCGTTTTCAGCAGCGATAACCGGTAAACCTACCATGGCATGGGGTTTGTCCAGATGTTCAGACGGGCGGAAATTATCGCGATACAGGCGCAGGGCTTCAAACAGATAGCCAGGGGCGAACTGAGCGGCAAAGGCGAAGGGAAGGCCAAGCTTGGCCGCTAGCTGGGCGCTATAGCCGCTGGAACCCAACAGCCAAATAGGCACGTTGGTTCCCTGGCCAGGCACCGCTTTCACCTGCTGGCCGGGCTCGGCGTCTGCCAGGTAGCGGAGTAGCTCGCTTAACTGCTCGGGGAAGTCGTCCACGCCTGCATGCATGCTGCGCCGCATAGCGCGCATGGTCGCACCGTCAGAGCCGGGCGCGCGGCCTAAGCCCAGATCAATTCGGTCAGGATAAAGAGTTTCCAACGTGCCAAACTGCTCGGCGATGACCAGCGGCGGATGATTGGGCAGCATAATCCCGCCACTACCCACCCGAATAGTGGAGGTCTGGCCCGCTACATGGCCAATTAATACTGAAGTTGCCGCGCTGGCGATTCCGGCAATATTGTGATGTTCGGCAAGCCAGTAGCGGGTATAGCCCAACTGTTCGGTTCGCTGAGCGAGAGAAACACTGTCCCGAAACGTTTCAGCAGCGCTTCCGCCTTGGCGTATCGGAGCAAGGTCGAGAACGGAAAGCGCTGTCGAAGAAAGCTGGCTCATAATTCACCTACTATTGAAAACGTGGGGCGTGGGTGAACGGTCAGGACGTGTACATAGTAGAAAGTACATGAACAGAACATTAGCACGCTTGGTTGTAGGTGTTATGCGGGCTAAGAAGACGAAATACAAGGAGCAGCCCGCTTTGAGCTGGCTAACATGTTTACTCAGCTATTCAATCGGCGGGGTAGGGCGAATCAGTATTTCATTAACATCGACATGAGCCGGTTGAGAAAGTGCATAGATAACCGCGTTTGCGATATCGCGGTCTTCCAGGGCATTATCAGGCGATTCATCAAAAAACGGCGTATCGACCATGCCGGGCTCAATCAGGGTAACCCGCATCCCGCTACCCCGTAACTCTTCACGAAGGTTATAGCCAATCCCCGTTACTGCCCACTTGGTGGCGCTGTACATGGAGCCTGGAATGGTGGTTCGGCCGGCGGCAGAACCCGTCATCAGTACATGGCCTTTACTACGTTTAAGCGCAGGAAGGCTTGCCTGAAGAGTAAGGCCCACGCCATATATATTGGTCAGAATCATCTCGTGCCAGGCAGCATGATTGGCGCCGCTAAACCCGCCCGGCGAGCCGCCTTGCCCGGCGTTGGCAAACACCGCATCCAGGCGGCCAAAGGTCTCCAGCGCCTGATCGATCATCGCCTGCTGCTGATCCATATCAGTGACATCAAGCTCGCAGGTAAGTACGTTCTCAGGCCCAAGCTCCTGGGCAAGTGCGGCGAGTTTGTCGGCTGAACGGGCGGCGAGTACAAGCTGGTAGCCTTCGCGCGCGGCGGCTCTTGCCGTGGCTGCGCCAATACCGCTTGAGGCACCGGTAATCAATAATACGCCGTGTTGCATGGTTGGCACTCCTTGCTAAGCCATAAACAGGAGTTTTCAGAATGGCTAATACGACGCTATCTTGCAAACCGTCGCCAACTTTAGGCAGCTAAGCTTAAGAGGGCTACTAAGCCTTTTTGAGTATAGAAGAGAGATCAAGAATAGCCTGCGCCATATCCGCCATGCTTTTGCTTTGATCCATGGAGGTTTTGCGCAGGAAGCGGTAGGCCTCTTCTTCGGTCATGGACTGGTGCGCCATGATCAAGCCTTTGGCGCGCTCGACCAGCTTGCGCTCGCGCAATGCCTTGCGGGTATTTTCCAGCTCATCGCTCAACCCTTGTAAACGGCTTGATTGTGCCTGAGTAAGCTCAATCAATGACCGTCCAAGCGGTGAGGTCAACGCGCTAGCGGTTAAGTCTCCCAATGGCTGTGTAGGACTAAGCGCGAGGAGCTGCTCACAAGGGGCGGGCGTATGAGGACCGGGCTTGGCTTTGGCGTGTTCAAGCGCGGCTTTCGCCTGGGCTATTTTGCGATAGCAAAGCGCCGCTAGCTGGGTATTTAAAGCGTCTTCGACGATTTTAAGCGCATCAATGCGAAGCGTGGTGAGCTCGTACCACGTTTCACCCAGAACGTTGGTGGTAACGTGCTGTGAGGTAGATTGGCAGGCAGCCTCACGCAATTGGTGAATGCCGGTTAACGTACTGGTTGAAACCGCCTGCTGCCAGGCGAGTTCAGCTTCCGGCGTGGCAAACTCAACGAAGGTATCAAAGCAGCGCTGCTGATCCTCGACCAACTGGCCGAGTAACTGGCGATGCGTTTTATCAAAGTGACCTTGAGTAAAGCCAAATGCACCGCAGGCCCGCTCCTGGCCCGCAAGTTCCTTGCCTTGCATCAGGTGGAAGATCGCCACAAGCGTACGGGTAATCTCCGGGTCGTCGGAGGTATCGGCGGCTTCAAAAACAATTGCCAGTAAACCGCTGATTAAATGGTTAAAAGCCTGGGTCGCGGCATCGGGGGAGATCGCCATGAGATCAATGGCGCTGCGCATAGCAGCTATGTCGTCAAGAGCGTTCCATACGGCTGCGATGCGCCGTAATAAGCGCGCTGCACCCTGAGGGCGCACTTCCTGGGTCAGTACCTCCAGCCGTTGCCGCATGAGTATCTCAGCTTCCTGGCTATGTTTGAGGTAGTCGCGGCGCTGGGTTTTAAAGCGTGAGCCTTGAGAAACGAGGTAGATCGTTGAGGCGCCACGCTCACGCTGGAGTACGTGAATAAAGCGGCTAATATCGGCGACAATTTCCGAGGTCGTCGCTAAATGGGTCAGGTTATCGATATCACAACGAATGGCGGTTAAGAGTAGCTGCTGGGCAGATGACATAGTGATTTTCCTTTTACTCGCCGCCTTGATCTATCTCCCCGGGGCAGCCGCCACCGGGGATGAAAGGTCTTGATTGAGCATAATGCGGGGTTTTAACGTAATGAAAGAGCCCCTGCGCCGGTATCGTCGCCCACGGCATCACGGTAGGCGCTGGCTTCCTGCGCTTCCGTTGCATCGCTAAAGCGCACAGCCAGTACGCATGAGGCGAGTACCAGTACGGTCAGCCCCAGATAAAACAGTCCTTGCTGGTAGCTTAAGTTTTCGCTACGAAACAAAAACGCCGCCGATACGGCGCCGACATTACCGCCGGCACCCACAATACCCGCCACGGCGCCCAGGGCTTTTTTGTTGATAAACGGCACCACGCCAAACGTTGCCCCTTCAGCCATTTGAACGAACAGGCTAAAGACCAGCATGATGCCAATAGCAAGACTCAAAATATGCATTTGAGAAAATGCGATCAGCGCAATGCCTTCGCAGATCAAGGCAATAAACAGCCAGCGCACGCGGCCCTTCAAGCCCCCTTGCTTGGCGAACAAATCTGAGAAAACACCGCCCAGCGTGCGGGCAAATATATTCATCAGGCCAAACAGACCGGCGATTAGCCCAGCGGTTGCCAAGCTTAAGTTGAACTGGTCAAAAAAGTAGATAGCCGCAATATTGTTGATCGTAAGTTCAACGCCAAAGCACAGCCCATAAACGACAAACAGCGCCCACACGCGGATATCTTTTGCCGCGGTGAGAAAGCTTTGCAGCGCGCCATATTCCTTGGTGGCTTCCGGCAGCTCACCCCGCGCGCGCAGGTCGCTAAAGTTACCGTCCGGTGCATCCTGGGTGAGAAACCAGTAGCCAATGCCGGTGATAAACAGCACCACACCCGGCACTACCATGGCAAGGCGCCAGCCGAGCGCCTCATTAACGCCGAGCATTAACATCCCGGAGAATATAAGCGGCATCAGGATTTGCGTGGTGCCGCCACCTAAATTGCCCCAGCCCGCACTGGTCGCATTGGCCGTGCCCACCACATTAGGCGCAAACATCATGGTGGTGTGGTACTGGGTGATGACAAATGAGGCGCCAATTGCGCCAATTGCCAGGCGCGCCAGGAAAAAGCTTTCAAAACTGTCGGCAAAGCCGATACTCATAACGGGAATGGAGCCTAACACCAGTAGGCCAGTGTAGGTTTTACGCGGCCCTAGCCGGTCACACAGTAGCCCTATTAATAGCCGCACGATAACGGTAATCGCGACGGAGGCGATAATTGTATTACCGATTTGAGTCTGGGTCAGAGAAAGGTCTTCACGCACGATCGCCATCAGCGGCGCGATGCCGAACCAGCCAAAAAAACAGATATGAAAAGCAAACCACGACAGATGAAAGGCACGCATCTGAGGGGTTGAGAAATTGAGTAGGCGAATACGATTGGCTTTATTGCGTATGTCCATGGGATGGCCTCACGGGATCTTGAACCAGTTGAGCATCACGCAACGCCGAGTCGCTCTATCGCGTCGCGTATTTACGAGAACATGCCTTCGCCATTGAAGGTCAGGCTCGACGCACTCGTACCCCGCTGGGCCTGGTCTACGCCTACCACCACAAAGCCTTGTTAAGCAATTAGTTTGCCATATAGGGTTTTAATTAAACCTATCAGTTAGTTGATGTGTTGAATAAAAGGGTGGGCAGGGAGGGATAAGAGATTGGGCGGGGAAGGAAAATAGGCGGTGCGCCATTGGCGAGCATGCCAGGAGCGGCATGCGTCACCATAGTGCCGTTTATTCGTGCAGGTAAACCGAATCGATATCCAGTGTTGAGTGATTGCCTATCGCTTCAAAATGCTCATCGAGCCAGCGCTGTGCAGCTGCCCGCCCTTGCTCAAAAAGATAGGAAAGAAACGCCCATTCAGAGTTCAGCTTGCTGGAGACGGAAAGCTCTTCCAGCGCCTGCTCACCGCTAATACGATGGAAAAGCGCCTGCTGATAGCAATTTGTAATGCCCTGTTCTTCAAGTGCGTGCTGTAACAGCGCAATCATGCGTATTTCTTTAATCAATGCCGCGTTAAAGGTAATTTCGTTTAAGCGGTTCAGAATCGACGAGGCAGAGGTAGGCACCGTATCCCGGCTGATAGGATTGATTTGTACCAGCAGGATATCCCGCGAGCTGCATTCTTCCATGAGCGGGAAAAGCGCCGGGTTGCCCATATAGCCCCCGTCCCAGTAAGCCTCACCGTCAATTTCTACGGCTTGGAACATTAGGGGTAAACAGGCAGAAGCCATTACCGCATCCAGGCTCATTTCCTCACGGCGAAAAACGCGCTGTTTGCCGGTGCGTACATTGGTGGCCGCTACAAACAGCTTGAGCTGATCGCACTGACGCACGCGCTCAAAATCGATGTGTTCAGCGACGATCTCACGCAGTGGGTTAACGTTAAGCGGATTGAATTGATAAGGCGATACCAGGCGCGTCATGATATCCATCGCGATATAGCCCGGCGAGTGATCAAGGCTCCAGTTGCCGGTCCAGATATCCATGGGAGATCTGCGTACCGGACTTGCCATGCCGGCGCGACTGACGGCCTGCCAAAAATCTGTAAGTGCTTGCCTGGCCAACAGCTTGTCACCCCGGGTGAGGGCATCCGCCATGACTACACCATTCATCGCGCCAGCACTGGTGCCGCTAATGCCTTCTATTTCGATCCGATCATCTTCAAGCAGCCGGTCGATCACGCCCCATGAATAAGCACCGTGAGCGCCACCGCCCTGTAGAGCTAGGTCTAGCTTCTTTACTTGAGTCATAAGGCCTCATGCGTTAGTAAGCTTATGCCATGCTGCATTGCCACTTGGTTAGCATGGCATAACAACGCCTGCTTGGCCTAAGAACCTGTCAACGTTGCGCCAAGTGGGTGGAATTTAACGTGTTGCAGCGCAGGAAGTTGGAGGTGGCGAGCCACTCCTTATCCGGGTAATAGGCAAACACATACTGATCTTCGCGCAAGCTATCGATGAGTGGATAAGTAATATCCTGACGCACCGCCGGGCAGCCATGGCTGCGGCCCAGGCGACCGGTTTGAGCAATAAAGTCATCACTGACGTAATCCGCCCCATGAATCACAATCGCGCGCTCATAGGCCAGATCATTCACATCGGGCTCAAGCCCATTGAGCCTCAGCGAATAGCCGTTGCGCCCATAGTAGCTATTCATGGTGCGAAACAGGCCTAGGCTGGACTGATGGCTCTCGGGGGTATTGGAGAACGCTTCGGCGTAAGCATCACCCGACCCTTGGCCGTGGGAGACCAGCTCTTCGAACAGCAGTTTATGCTGGCGCAGATCAAACACCCACATCCGCGGCTCGGTTGATGGAAGAGAGTAGTCAATAACCGCGAACCGCTCGGCATTGGGATTCGCACAGTTAAGCGCCTGGGCGGCAAGACGCAGAGCTTCCGGTGTGGCGGAAGGGGCGAGCTGCAGAAGTTGGTGCTGAAGCGATGACACGCCGGGAGGAGGTGTAGACGCTACGCTTGCAAAGAAACTGTTGGCTTGAAGAGGTAGGCTAATTAACGCGAAAGGTAAGCAACATAATAAAGAAAGAGAGCGTAAACGGGTTACCATATGGAGCAGTCCTGCAGACGATATCGATGACGAAAATAAGTAAACGGCTATGATAAAAGTAAGCATGCCGCGAATGGGAACTTATAGTAACGCAAGGAGAGGGTGATGAACGAGATGCAGTCACTAAGACAATGGGCGATAGGGGCCGCTCTAGGTCTGGCGCTGTCCCAAATCCCCTTCGGAATAATGCCAGCGCACGCGGCTAATGAGCTGCTTCAACAAGCACTTACTCAGCAGGGCCAGATCGGCAGCCAAGGGCAGTTGCCGGTTGAAGAATTTTATCAATTGCGCAACGAAACGTTGGCTTGGCAGAGTGAATCAGCAGTAGAAGCATTGGTTGCTGCACTTAATACTCTTGAAAGCGATGGTTTGAATCCTGCGGACTACCGTGCTGACAGATTGATGAGCGCTTTTCAAAATAGCCAGAATGCTGGGGAGTCTGCTCAGGCAGCTTTCGACATTCAGGCAACCCAGGCGCTGCTGCTGGCGCTTGATCATCTGGAACGTGGCAAGGTTAACCCCCGAGACGTTGAACCCAGCTGGGACGTTGCGCGCCCTGAGCGGCACTACTCGCTCTTGAGAGTCACTCACGCGGTTGATGATCAGGATTTAGAGCGTGCGTTTAGCTTGGCGCGGCCAGCCTCCAGCGAGTATCAGCAGCTGCGTGAGGCGTTAAGCCAGTATCGGCACATCGCTACCTTGGGCAGTGCGCCCTACCTTGGTGCGCGGGAGGAGTCGCTGCGTCCGGGAGATGTCGACGATGACGTGACCACACTGCGCCAGCGCCTGACACTTTGGGGGGAAACCGGCCTGCTCACAGCGGATAGCAGTGCCTACCCGATGATCGGTGTGCAGGTGGCTGGGGGCGATAAGCGCACTTTTGATGCCGAGCTTGAAGCGGCGGTAAAACGTTTTCAGCGCCGCCACCAGCTTAAAGAGGACGGCGTCGTGGGTGAGCAAACGCGCCTGGCGCTTAATGCGACCGCTACCTCTCGGGTGGATCAGTTGCGGGTCAATCTGGAGCGTGCCCGCTGGATAGGCCCCATGCAGTCTAGTGAGCCGCGTGTCTGGGTAGATATTGCAGGCTACCAGCTGCACTATATCCGGCCAAACGGCCAGCAGTGGAATGCTCGGGTGGTCGTCGGGTCTTCGCGTCGTGAAACGCCCATTATCCATTCATCTATCAGCCATCTGACGATCAATCCCAGCTGGACGATTCCGCCCACCATCATGCGAGAAGATGTCCTGCCCCGGGTACGTCAGAACGCCGACTATTTGGCCCAGCATAATATGCAGGTGATTAATATGTCCGGCGCACAGCTAGACCCCGCCGAAGTGGATTGGCAGCGCCCTGGTGGCATTATGCTGCGTCAGGTCGCAGGTAACAGCAATCCTTTAGGGCGGGTGGTAGTGCGCTTTCCCAATAATGACATGATCTATCTGCACGACACGCCGGCACAGGGGCTCTTTCGACGTAATCAGCGCGCGTTAAGCTCAGGCTGCGTACGCGTGGAAGGAGTACGTGAATTCGCCCAGATGTTGCTACAGGATAGTGGCAGCCGCTATCAGCTCAGTACGCTTTTAAATAGCGGCGGTAGCGACCGTAACGTGAATCTGCCTCAACGCATTCCTGTGGCGCTGCATTACTTAACCGCCTGGCCTAATGCTCAGGGGGAAGTAGAGTTCCGCTCGGATATCTACCGCCGCGATGCCTCGCTATTGGCTGCACTGCAACGCGCTGTGTAAATTGATCCGCACGCGCCAGCGTATATAGGAGATGCTCAGGTTTGCGCTTCTCCATGTGGTAGAAGTATTACGTAAGGTAGAAACATTAACGCCGCCCAAAATTGGGCGGCGTTAATGGGTATGGCTTAAGTAGACATCTGGTTACTCAGCATCTTGCTCTGGCTGATAATTTGCAACGCTGATGGTACCCGTTTGGCCGCTTTCAAGCGCCGCAAGCATCGGCTCGGCCTGACGCTGGAAGGCAACCAGCGTATCGCCGTTTAATCCCATGTCTTCAGGCAAATCTATCGACATGGCGTTTACCGGTGAGTTGTTGACGATGACTTCATAATGCAGGTGAGGGCCGGTGCTGCGGCCGGTATTGCCAGAAAGCGCGATACGTTCGCCCATGGTTACCCGATCGCCTTGACTCACCAGCGGCTGGGAAAGGTGTAGGTAGCGCGTGCGGTAGCCGTTATCATGGCGTACAACGATGTAGCGCCCTGCTGCCGGATGATTGGCCACCCGCTCGACGCGGCCGTTAGCCGGGGCAATAACGGAGGTGCCAATCGGCATGGCAAAATCGGTACCATTATGTGGGCTTATGCGGCCAGTGACCGGATGCTTACGCTGAGGGTTAAAGTTCGAGCTCAAGCGGTAGCTGCCCTCAAACGGGTAGCGCGCAAACGAGGGGTCGAGGCTATTGCCATCAGGTGTATAGAAGTGGTCGTCGGTAGCATTGCGAACTACGGTCAGGTCCATGCGCTCGCCGTTGTATTTCACCGCCAGAACGCGTGAGTCGAGCGCTTCGCCTTCAATCATGTCGGATTCGACCAGAACCTGAAATTGATCGCCACGGCGGCTGTCACGACGGAAATCCAGCTTTTTCTCCAGCAGTTTGGTCAGCTCGGTGACTGAGCCGCTACTTAGGCCGGTGGCTTGAGCGGAGCGGGCAAAACTACCGCTAACGCTACCTGCATATAAGCGCTGAACCGGTTCTCCCTGACGCTCAATGGCAGTTACGGCAAACTGGTTATCCTCACTTTCGACCAACACCCCGTCGCGGGTGTTTTTCATCATACGAAGTGATAACAGGCGACCGCTCTCGTCGAGCATATAGTCGAAACTATGGCCTGCGCGCCAATTAGTCAGCATTCTCGGTTCGGGCAAATCATCAAGCAGGGTTAATACTTCGCTATAACCTAAACCCAGCTCATTTTGTGCCAGCACTGCGAAGGTTTCACCGGATTCAACAATATGTGTTTTCCATTCCGGTACAAACGGCTCTTCCGCAGCAAGTTCAAGCTCCAGAAACGAGACATCGCCAAACAGATCGATTCCGTAATCTTCATAAGAAGTGGCATCGGCGATTTCGACAGAAGAGCTAGGGTCGATATCGAGCATGCCGCTCGTCAGCGTACCGACAACGATGGCCATGTGCAGTGCGCCGTTATCGATGGGGCTGTTGTGTAATGTTGGAGTGCTAGGCGAACGATGATCTGCTAGAGAGGCTTCTGCGCTTGAGATAACGTCCAGATCAACAATTTCTTTAACCGTTAAATCGCTTAGTGGAATGTGTTCGCGGGTGGCATCAATCGCGCGGGTGGCTCGATTGATGGCATCAGCGACAGGCGTTCGCTCTTGATTAAGAGAAGGAATGCCCGGCGCTGAATCGCTGGGAAGCGGTACTAAAACGCTTTCCAGCGGAGTGTGGGGCTGATTTAAATCTTGATATGTAGTGATTAACTTTTGTGCGCCCAGCACTGTGACCATAGTCGCCACAGGTAACAGTAACAATTTATGCGTGCGGGGCAGCGAATGGAGGATTCGCAACATGGGTAAATAGACCGCCAAGTTCGTGATCAAAAAGTAACATGAAAGTAGACGGAACCATACCCCATGAGGAAGGGGGTTCATAGACTGTATATCCATACATAAAGGATACTTCTGCTAAAAAGCAGAAAAAGCTAACTAACATTACTATTTTTGAACACTGTTTGCTAATAAAGGTAAACGATTCGACCCAAAAACCATTTTCTGAGGGTTTACTCTCTTGCCCATGCCAAGCTTAAACTGGCGCTAATTAATGACCTAATCATAGACAAGCACAGCGCGATGTAAAGGTTGTATGACGATTAGTTGGTTTTAAAAAATTTAGAATAAATTTAATGTATATTTTTATACTATAAATCAATGGTTTATTTTTTATTTAAAATAAATTAAGCAATTTCTTGACCTTCGGAAAACTTAATCTGAAGCTTATCAACGGTCTGGTAGAAATCGAATGCACAAGTGGAAATCATTTTTTTTGTAACAAAAAGTTAACTAGGGGCTTTTCGGGGCAATTTGTTCCCCCCACGTTACTCAGCGTGGACATTATTAATAGGGGCACTGAGAAGGCTAATCAAGCCCCCCTTGATACTGCTTCACGCATCAAGGCGCGAAACGGCTTTGATTAATGTGCATAAGGCTTTTTAAGCATTATTTTTGCTGGATTAATTCTAAATTAGCAGTACTTATTAATGATTATTGGCATTATAGACATGGTTTTTCGAATATTAAGCGGATGGTTTCGCGATTTAGCATCGAGGGAGTCGAAATGTCCCGGGTGACACTTGCACAATGGCAAATGCTGGCAGCCGTCGTTGACCATGGGGGGTTTGCGCGTGCGGCAGAAGTAGTACATAAAAGCCCCTCCACTCTGAATCATGCGGTTCATAAGCTTGAGGAGCAATTAGGTGTTCAGGTGCTTGAACCCATTGGGCGGCAGGTTCGCTTAACCGAAGCGGGGGAGTTATAGCTTCGCCGTGCGCGTCAGCTCATTGAAAGTGCGGCTTCACTTGAAGATGTTGCCTCACGGCTGGCGGAGGGCTTGGAGGCTGAAATCGTGTTGGCGATTGACCAGGTGTTTCCCGCCGCAGCACAGGCCAAGGCCATGGAACGCTTTTCCGAAATGTACCCCCAGGTACGCGTTCAGTTGCATGAAAGCGTACTCAATGGTGGCACGGAAATGCTTTACGATGGGCGCGCCGATTTAGTGATATCGGGGATGGAGGCACAAGGCTTTTTAGGCGAACCGTTGGTTAGCGTGCGTTTTATTGCGGTGGCCCATCCTGATCATGCGCTACATCAGTTGGGCCGAGCACTTGATTTACGTGACCTGGCGCAGTATCGCCAGCTTGTCGTGCGCGATTCAGCGTTGCGTCAGTCGACCGACGCTGGATGGTTAAAAGCCGAGCAGCGCTGGACAGTGGGACACTTAAACACGTCGCTCGATATGTTGAAGCGTGGCCTGGGGTTTGCCTGGATGCCGGAAACGCGTATTGCTGATGAAATTTTTCATGGCAAGTTAAAGCCGCTGCCATTAACCGCAGGCAGTATCCGTGAAGTGCCTATTCAGATAATTTTTCGTGACCGGGACCGTGCGGGGCCCGCGGCGCATGCGATGGCCGCCGCGTTAAAGCAAGCTGTCGAGGAGCTATGTCCTGAACGGTTCGATTCTCTCGAATGAAACGCGTTAAAACATCCGCTTGAGCATCTGCTCGACAGGATTATGCTTAATGCATACTGGCCTATAGCTGGCTTTTAATCACCCTGTCAGGAGATGCTTTATGGGTCTGCTTGTTAATGGCGAATGGCATGATCAGTGGTACGACACCAAAAAGAGCGGTGGCGAATTTGTGCGTGAATCGGCTCAGCTGCGTGACTGGGTTGGCAATCAGCCAGAAACTGGCGGTGCTTGCTTTCCCGCTGAAAAAGATCGCTACCATTTATACGTTTCTTTGGCCTGCCCCTGGGCTCACCGCACATTGATATTACGTAAGCTGAAAGAGCTTGAATCCCTAATAGGCGTATCGCATGTAAGCCCTCTGATGCTTGATAAAGGCTGGACCTACAAGCAGGATGAAGGCTCAAGTGGCGATGTGGTTAACGGCGTTGATTACCACTATCAGCTCTATACCATGACTAATCCTACCTATACTGGACGCGTCACGGTGCCGGCACTGTGGGATAAGCAGCGCAATGCCATTATCAATAATGAGTCTGCGGACTTGTTACGTATTTTTAATCGCGCCTTTAATGAGCTCACTGATAATCATTTGGATTTTTACCCAGACGATCTGCGCGAAGAAATTGATTCGGTAAACGCGGATGTCTACGACCATATCAACAATGGCGTATATAAAACGGGTTTTGCCACTGAGCAGGAGGTTTACGAAAAGCACGTAAAAGCGTTGTTCGAAGCGTTGGAGCGCATGGAAAAGCGTCTGGATACACAGCGCTATTTGGTGGGTGAATGGCTAACGGAAGCCGATATTCGTCTGTTTACCACGCTTATCCGTTTTGACGCAGTGTACTACAGCCATTTCAAATGCAATTTCAAGCGCATAGAAGACTTCCCCAATTTGGCTAACTACGTGCGTGAGATCTATCAGTGGCCGGGCGTTGCCGAAACGGTGGATATGAATCATATAAAGCGTCACTACTATTATAGCCACGACACGATTAATCCAACCCGCATCGTACCCGCCGGGCCGCAGCTTGATTTTGAACGTCCTCATGATCGTAACCGGCTGCCGGGGCAGGGCGTACGGTCCAGTCAGTAGACAAAAAAGAGCAGCGAGTATGGTGATAATGCTGCATGAAAAAGGGGTGCCCAGTGGGCAGCCCTTTTAATCATAAGCTTCGCTTCATTAACAGTCATCGCGACTGCTCGTTACGAAAGACGGTACTACTCGTTAGTGGATACGGCTTCACGGGTTGATTGCCAAGCGCTTTGCGCGCCATCCCGGGTGGTTTCCCAGGCGTCACGTGCATTAGCCTTAGTTTGTTCCCACCAGTCACGATCATAGGCTGGGAAGCCTTCCACTTCTTCAGCAGTGGCATTAAGCATAATGCGATGTTCAGTGTCACCATCACTTTCAGTATGCGTTTCAAGTGAGAAGTAGTCGGTGCCTACCACGATTTCGCGGCCACCCAGACCTAATACCGCTCCACTTTCAATAACTAGCGCATTAATACGCATTTCTTCATCGAACAGGATGTTTTCAACTTCCCCAATCTCATCATCCGAACCATTGGCGAAATAAACTTCGGCATCAAGGATGTCTTCTGCAGAGTACATACCCTGAGGCTCTTGGGACGCCTGCACACCGAATGCCAAGCTGCCTAAAAGTGCAGTTCCGATAGCGGTCGTTAGCATTGATTTACGCATAGCATCTCTCCATGTAGCTAATAGCATCAGCAGGTGCCAAGTAAGGGAAGGATCCGTTTGCTCAGCACCTAAAAATCGATTTACCCAAAAATAGCTATGTAGTAACTATGTAGTAACTACGTAATAACTACAGACCGTTGGCCCAATCATCAGCACGTTTCTCAGCCTCTTCACGCTCAAGACCATACTTTTGCTGAAGCTTACCAACTAGTTGATCTTTTTTACCGCCGATTTGATCAAGGTCGTCGTCGGTAAATTCACCCCAGCTGGAACGGGCCTTGCCTTTCATTTCCGTCCATTTGCCTTCGATTTGATCCCAGTTCATATATCGCTCCTTGAATAATTGCTGAACATGTTTAGGCACTTATTAAGTTAGACGATATTTAAACAAGTGCAAGTGAAGTTGTTTGATTTGGGTGAAGTAAAAAAACTAGCCATTCGTCTATTGCGGTGTTAGGATGCGCGCTCCTCGCATGTGTTGACCCCTCCATCACGACGATAAGCGTTTGACTACGTGATTTTATATTTGGATACGTAGCAAGGCTTGCGGGAACATCTCGATAATGCAGATGTTCATTGCTGTGAAGATGGCGCGCCTCCAGCATTTCACCAAACGGGTGAAATCGGCGCAGAAGGTCGCCACAGCGGTTGGCCCGTAATGACGGTATTGCCAACCGGATGCTAGGTGCGACCGGCGTCTCCGACTCCACTGATGACATTAATCCGTTTAACGGAACCTGTTTTTCGATGCTGCCTTGTTTAGCGCGTCGATGTCAGAGTCAGAGACGCTTATGATGTTTTTTGCCGGTACGACCGGCCTACCAAGGTGTGATTAATGACCTCGACTTCTGTCGCCTCGCCGAGCTTCGGCGATCTGGCTCTATTGCCTGCCGTTCTGTCTGCTGTTGAAGCACAGGGCTATGTAACCCCTTCGCCAATCCAGGCGCAAACTATTCCTGCGCTGCTGGAAGGCCGCGATATGTTGGGCCAGGCACAAACGGGTACCGGTAAAACCGCTGCGTTTGCACTGCCATTATTGTCGCGTTTAGAACTGACACGTCGTGAACCACAAGTGTTAGTTATGGCACCAACCCGCGAGCTTGCTCAGCAGGTTGCAGCCTCCTTTAGTAAGTACGGTCAAAACCTGCAGGGTCTTGAAGTTGCGACCCTGTGCGGTGGTCAAGAGTATCGTGAGCAGTTAGGCGCGCTGAAGCGCGGTGCCCAGGTCATCGTTGGCACCCCTGGCCGTATTATCGATCACCTGGACCGTGGCAGCTTGAAGCTGGATGGTTTGTCAGCCCTCGTGTTAGACGAAGCTGACGAAATGCTGCGCATGGGCTTTATCGACGACGTTAAACGTGTGGTCGCCGATACCCCGAAAGATGCTCAGCGTGTGTTCTTCTCGGCAACCCTGCCGACTGAAATTGAACGCATTGTTAATCGTTATCTGGTTGATCCGGTAAAAGTGGCGATTGAGTCGCGCACGACGACTGGCGAAAACATTGAGCAGCGCATTGTACGTGTTGATGGTGGTGCCAAGCTTGAAGCGCTGTCGCGCATTCTTGAAGTCGAAGCGGTTGATGCGGCGATCGTATTCGTTCGCACCCGTGCGGCGTGTACTACGCTGGTTGAGCAGTTAACCGCACGTGGCGTTAACGCTGCAGGCCTTTCTGGTGATCTTGACCAGAGCCTGCGTGAGCGCACCATTACGCGCTTGAAGCGTGGCAAGGTTGACGTGCTGATTGCAACCGACGTTGCCGCTCGTGGTCTTGACGTGCCGCGCATTACGCACGTTATCAACTATGACCTGCCGCAAGACGCAGAAGCCTACACGCACCGTATTGGCCGTACCGGCCGTGCTGGCCGTAGCGGTATCGCGATTACGTTTGCCGGTTTCCGTGAAGGTCGTAAAGTAGGCTGGATGGAACAGGCAACCGGTCAGAAAATGACCGAAATGCCGCTCCCTGACGAAGCCGCTATTCGCGCTCACCGTGATGAAGTCTTCCACCATCGTGTGGTTGCCGCGTTGACCAAAGGTGCCGAAGAGCAGCTGGCACTGGTTGAGCGTCTAGTGGCCGAGGGTCATGACCCGATCGTGCTGGCCTGTGCATTTGGCGCAATGGCGCGTGCTGATGAAGCACCGATCGGTCGCCTGCAGGCGCCGCGTAAAGAGCGTGCACCGCGTGAAGGCGGCAGCAGTGCCAAGCCAGGTGCTCGTCGTGAGCGTGGCGCAGAACGTGGTGGTGAGCGTTCTCGCACACCCAGCGAAGGCATGACCCGCTACCGTGTATCCGTTGGCCATAAAGATGGTGTCAAGCCAGGCCAGCTGGTAGGCGCGCTGGCCAATGAAGGCGGTATTGAAGGTGCACGTATCGGTCGTATCGATATTCGTAACGCTTTCTCTGTCGTTGAGTTACCTAGCGGTCTGCCCGCTACTATCCTGACCAAGATGGCCCGTGCGCGTGTCGCCGGTCGCCCGCTTGAAATCAGTGAAGACAGCGCGCCGGATCGCGCTCCGCGCCGTCGTCGTGATGATGGTGACGCGCCGGTCCGTCGTCGCGAAGCGTAATCGCTTAAGCGGTTACTAGCGGTCAACGCCGCGTCTAAAATGCCCTCGCCCGGAAACGGTGCGGGGGCATTTTTTTGCTACCCTTAAAGAGGTTGAAGGTAGAAATGCATCAAGGATACACGCGACAGGGAGTCGATAATGAACGCGCCGCTTCACGAGTGGAATTTGTTACCCAAGGACGCCATCGCGCTGCAAAAGCAGCTTGCTAAACAGTTGGAGCTTGCAGATCGTATTGACCCGGTCGCACATATTGCTGGAATGGATATTGGCTTTGAAGACGATGGAGCGACCACGCGGGCGGCCGTGGTGTTATTGAAATGGGATCCGGCACCAGCACCTGACCTAACCGTCGTTGAGCAGATCGTTCATCGCGAGCCAACGCGGATGCCCTATGTGCCGGGGTTGCTTTCCTTTCGGGAAATTCCGGCAGCGCTTGGGGCGTTTGAAAAACTCAGCATCATGCCTGAATTGATTATGGTGGACGGGCAGGGTATCGCCCATCCGCGTCGATTGGGTATTGCTGCGCATTTAGGCCTGTGGCTGGATTTACCCACCATCGGAATCGCTAAATCACGCCTGTATGGAAAATACGCTGAGGTCGGGGAGGCGCGAGGAGACTGGGTGCCGCTGCGGGCAGGTAACGACACGATCGGCGCCGTGCTGCGCTCGCGGGCCAAGGTAAAGCCCGTGTTTGTGTCACCTGGGCATCGTATCAGCCTTGAAACATCACTTGACTGGGTAATGCGTTGCCTGGGGCGCACCAAGCTGCCAGAGCCTACTCGCCTGGCAGATAGGCTCGCCTCGCGACGTGGTCAGCGTACAAAGCAGCTTCAGGATTCCTTGTTTTAAAGTATCTAAATTAAGCTGTCTAAATTTAAACTATCTGAATGTAAACCAGCTAAAACGGTAAGACGTTATGGCGCTAGAAGCGCTACAAAACGTTTTAACAGGCTCGTCGCGTCCGGCGTTTCGGCCACCTGAGCGGCAATTGCCTCAGGGTCTTTTTCTTGATCAATTAAAATCCCACGCTGGGCATCTATATAAGCGCGCATCACAGGCATCGTGAATTCTGGGTGGAACTGCACGCTCCACTGGCGTGGGCCGTAGCGCAACGCCTGATGCGCGTCATGTGAATTGCAGGCTAACACTTCAGTGCCTTCGGGCAGCGATAACACGGACTGAGCATGGGTCAGATGGGCCTTGAAGCGCTCGGGTAGCTGACCAAACAGCGGGTCGTTAAGACCGGCATTCGTCAGAGCCACGCTATGGGTGCCCAACTCGCGCCCATTGGGGTGATAGTCGCTAGTACCTCCTAAGGCCGCCGCCATCAGCTGATGGCCATAACATACTCCTAGCATGGGTATATCTGCTTCAAGGGCATCCTGCAGCCAGGGTTTTAGCCGTTCACTCCAAGGCTCTTTATCGCTAACCATGCTGTGTGAACCGGTAATCATGATGCCTGCCAGCTGTTTCAGCGGCACGGGCGTGGGGTCTCGTTTGGCATCCCACACGTGAAGTGTCAAAGATTCGGGCAGCGACTCGCGCAGTTGTTTTTCAAAAAGCGTTTCAAAATCACCGTGCTGTTCGACGACATTAGGAAACGCATCACCGGTTTTAACGATTACGACACAAGCCATGTTGATTCTCGGTTAGCCAGATAAATAGACGAAACAAACCCTTCCGCGCATTATAAGGTCACATCATAAAGTGCCCATTAGCCTACCACGAGCATGACACGTAACGGGTATTAATGGGGTCAAACATGGGATGATGCGAGTGCCAACATGAGCAGGGAATCCCTTCTCAAATCAGTCTGATAGAGGAAGTGCAATGCAACAGATTATGCGTGCCGGTGAACCGATGGATGTGGCTGGGGTTATTCCTGCTGCCGAGCAAACCGCACCAACCATGGTGCTCACCAACAGCGACCTTCAAGACGTAACGCTGGATACCTATGCGGGTAAGCGCAAGGTCCTCAATATTATTCCCAGCGTCGATACGCCGACGTGTGCCATGTCCACACGGCGCTTTAATGAGCTGGCCTCTAATCTTACCGACACTGTTGTGCTGGTCGTGTCGGCAGACTTGCCGTTTGCCGCCAAGCGGTTTTGCGGCGCGGAAGGGCTGGATAATGTCAAAACGCTGTCTACTTTCCGTCACCCGGAATTTTTAGAAGCCTGGGGCGTTGCTCTGCGCAATAGTCCCATGGAGGGCTTGTGCGCGCGAGCCGTCGTGGTGTTGGATATGGATAACCGCGTGCTGCATAGCGAGCTGGTCAGTGAAATTAAAAACGAGCCTGACTATGAGGCGGCATTAGCAGTACTTAAGGCGTAGCGCTTTTCTGACACTTTCTGGCAGCCTCCAGCAGCGCGCGAATCAGACGCTGCTGGGGGCGATTAAAAATCAGCCACTCCGGGTGCCACTGAACACCAATCAAAAAGTCATGCTCACGCGATTCGATGCCTTGCACAAGCCCGTCGCGGTCACGAGCGACAATCGCAATCCCTTGGCCTGCCTCGTTAACTGCCTGATGGTGGAGGCTATTTACACGGCACCAAGTAACGCCCAGTAGTTGGTAGAGCTGGCTTGCGCCTACAATGTCGACCGTTTTACGGGGCAGTACCGTGCGCCTGCGCTTTAAGCCTTCGTGGGTTGTGTAGATGTCAGGATCCAGCGTGCCGCCTAAATGTACGTTGATTAACTGCGCGCCCCGGCAGATCCCCAGGACAGGCGTGTTCAACGGAATAAAGCGCTCAAGCAGGGCAAGCTCTAATTCATCACGGGCAGGGTCCAGGCGTACATCAAGCTGTAACTCGCCACCATAAAGTGATGCCTGGATATCGTCGCCACCCCCAATAATCAAACCATCCAGATACGCCGGTAGTGGGCGTGAAGGGGAAAGGCGTAAGGGTCTTCCGCCATGGCGCCATACGGCAAACCAGTCAAAACACCAGGCAAGCTGGCTTTTATAATCTGAGGTGGTAATTCCAATAAGCGGCCGGGACATTCAGATTGATTCTCTTGAGTCGTCAATAAGTAGCGTGCTGCCCAAAAACTGCTCTAGCGGCGGCGAACCAGTTTCATCAGTTTATCTTTTAAGCGCGTTAGAAACGGTCGGCTGTGCTCGGCGATATATTCATCACAGCGCGCACGAAGTGCCACGCTATCGGCGGCAAGCTTTTCTACTTCAGCCCAGCGGTTCCATTCAGCCACGGCGCCCCAGCCCGGTTGAGAAAGCTGAGCATTGGGCAGCCGGTAGTGAAAGGTAGGCCGGGGTTTTATAAGCTTGGTATGCAGCAACTCATGGGGGTGGTCGGGGCGCAGGTGAGCAAATAATGGAAGTAGATCAAGCTCGCGATTACGCGTGGCGTTATGCACCAGATAGTCGTCGATAAAGGTATCAAGATCTGGGGCATAGCGGCTATCGAGTAGTTTTAAAGCGTACTCTTTGGGAAGCGGGTTCGCGTGAGGCAGCATTTCCCGCGTGATATCCACTTTAATTTCATCACGCAGCCAGTGGGCCAGTAACAAATAGGCGCGCATCATCGCCAGCAGGTAGCTAGCGCTTGTACACTCCACCTCAATATTAAGGTGCAAGCCGAAGCCATACAGCAGGCTGGCATCGGTGCCTTTGGCACCCTGGTCTCGCAATGCCTGAAAAATAGCATCCAGGTCTTCAAGCTCATTCCAGGGAACCGGCGGGCAGACGAGCTCGGTGGGTACAAAGCCTGCTACCATATCACCGATCAGCTCGCGGGTTTTTTGATGAAACTCGACACGGCGTTGCTGCTGGTGACGCTGCCATTCGCTATCGGAGTCGCGATGCTCATCCAGTAATGCCTGGTCGGGATGGGCATACTGAGTATCCAGTTCAATCCCAAATACGCCCCAGCGAGTATTTTCAACCAGTAGCCGATGAGGGCTGACCACGTTAAGCTCACCCCCAAACAGATCGCGAACGACGAGGGCCGTGTCGCGCGGCGGCAGGCCGGCAAATTCAATCTCAACGCCTATGTGGCGTATTTTGCCGTCACTATTTAGCCGGTTCGGTGGAGCTTGTAGCGTCATCTCGGCATCCTGTGAGGTGAACGTTTAAACTACCAGCCTATCATAGTCATTCATGAACACGGTCACTCATGAGTATTGTCTCTCATGATTACAAGCACGCAGTAAGGCTGAGCGTATGCCGTGAAGTGAGTATTAGCAAACACGGTGTCATCTACTAATCCATTTTGGGAGCAAGACGTGCGACAGCACTGGATAATCAACACTGTCATCAGCGTCGTTTTGACGGTACTGGTTAGCGTAATGGCGACCCAGGCTCAGGCGCAGAGCGTCTCACTACCCAGCTTAGCGGGAGAACCCAGTGATGAAGTGAATGTTAGCAGCGAGGAGTTTCAAAGCTCCCTCAATGACGTCATTTCCATGCTTGAAAACGAAGAGCGGCGTACCGAGCTCTTGGGTTCTCTGCGTGAGCTACAGGTAACGGCCGATGCCGCTGAAGAAGACACCGGGACGCGTCAGGGGCTTTTAGGAGCGCTTGCCGACACGCTGACCGATATCGGTGAGCAGGCCCAGGCTGGCGACTCGCCTATCGACGAGTGGTCGCGGCAGCTAGTGCAGGGGGCGGCCGATCTACGCGCCCTTAACGATGGCGCAGGCCAAGGGGCGGCGCTGCGTGCGGTGATCGATAGCACTATTTTGGCCATTATTTGGATCACACTGTTGGTCGTGATGATTGCTTTCGGGCGGCTGGTGGCGAACCGCCGAAACTGGCCGCTGGATTTGCCCCGTGACCCCAAGGCATGGCTACTTGCGGCGCACTTTTTACGCCGTATGCTGCCTTGGGCGCTAGCCTTTGCGATTACGCTTGGCATCGGTCAGCTACTGCCTTACAGCCCCGGCAGGACGCTGGTGCTGGTGGTTGCCTATATTTGTCTGTGCGGGCGTGCACTCTCGGTGGTATTTGAAACAGTCATCGCCTTCTTTAGCCGTGGCCATCGCTTTACCGCGGTTCAGGTGCTACAGCAGCGCGCCTTGCGCGGGCTGTTTGTGATAGGTGCTTTGATTGCGCTGGGTGATGCGGTTAACTCCACCCGTTTGGTGGAGCTATTGGGCGGTGAACTTGCAGGCTTGGTGTCGGTGCTCGCCAACATGCTGGCCGCGCTGCTGTCGGCGCGCTTTATTATTAAGTTTAAGCGTCCTGTGCGTCATCTCATTTGTAACCGCCCCTATAAACAGCGTCGCGATGCCAACGGGGCGGTAGAAATGATTCGCGCCCTGGGTGGGCTTTGGCATATACCGGCGTTGCTGTTAGTCGGTGGCTCGTTGCTGGCTATCTTTATTACCGTGGGCGATGTGGGCACCGCGCTTGCTCGTTCGATTATTTCCGCCAGCCTGCTGGTATTAACGCTGGTAATAACGGGGCTACTAAGACGTCAGGCGGCTCGTATGTACAAGCGGCGCCATCGCCACCGCTATAGCCAATACCGTAAACGTCTGGAGCGGTTTGGTTTTGTGTTGGCGCATATCTGCTCATGGATGGTGTTTGCCGAGCTTTCCATGCAGGTCTGGGGAGGTTCGCTGTTTGGTATTGGCCAGCAGGCTGTTGCCAGCTCGCGTATTGGTCAGGCACTGGTTAGTTTGGGCGCGACCGTCCTGCTTGCCTGGCTGGTGTGGATATTTGCCGATACGGCGATTCAGCGTGCGCTGACCTCTTCCGTTCGCGCACGTGGACGGCGGGTGAATCAGGCGCGTGCGCAGACCATCACGCCGATGATTCGCAACGTGATTTTTGTGACCATATTGATCATCGCATTCATTGCCGGGCTTGCCAATTTAGGGGTTAACGTTACGCCGCTGTTGGCGGGTGCCGGTGTGATCGGTCTGGCAATTGGTTTCGGCGCCCAGACCCTGGTTCAGGATTTGATTACCGGTATTTTTATTCTGATTGAAGATTCGCTGGCGGTAGATGATTTCGTACGTATCAACAACCACATGGGCACGGTAGAAGGCCTTACGCTGCGCACCGTGCGGCTACGCGACTTAGACGGCGTCGTGCATATCATTACCTTCAGCCGTATTGAGTCGATCCATAACATGTCGCGCCAGTTCGGTATCGCTCTGATGCGGATCCGTATTCCGTATGATATGAAAATTGATGATGCGATTACGCTGATGCAGGAAACCGCGCAGGAATTGCGCAAAGATCCGATGATGCGCCATTACATCTGGTCGCCGCTGGAAATGCAGGGCGTGCAGGGATTTGAAGAAGGCTGCCCGGTATTGCGGATGCGTTTTCGCACCGCGCCAGAGATGCAGTGGGATGTTTCACGGGCGTTTAATCTGCTGCTAAAACAGCGGATGGAAGAGCAGTCAATCGATCTGGGCGTGCCGCGTCTCAGTGTCAGTATGGAAGCACGCTCAGAAGACCGCATGGAGCCTACTGAAGGCACTGATCTCTCGTTTGGCGATGCGCAAACGTCAGATGCTGAGGATCAATCCAAGAAAAAGCCCGAGCCGCCTAAACCGGCTCCACGGCCTACCCAGGCAGAAGTAAAGCGCGATGAGCGTGAGCGTAACGTGCCTGCCTCACGTACCTAGCGTTTGGCTCAGGGCGATCCCCACGGCAATGCCGACGCCTGTGCCAATGATGAAAGTGGCGATGAGTAATCCCGCGCCACGCAGGCCACGCCAGCGGTTGTGGAGCCCTACGGCGTGGCTGACACGGTCGACCAGCTCATCATGACGGGAGGCTGTTTGATCCGGTAAACGCGAAAAATCATTGGCGACATCGCCTTGCCAGTGTGCGCCGTGGGTTAGCCCCAGCCGGGCGCGCAGCTGGCCGATATCGTTAAGCGTCGCGTGGGCCTGATCGTAATCTTTGCGCCTTTTCTCCACCGCAAAAACGGCCTCTGCATCCTGGCGTAGGGCGCTGTTGGGGCAGCGGGCCACGGCTTGCTGTAGCTCTTCATCACTTGCCTGCGGCGAGACGCTAAGGCGTTGGTACAAATCACGCATAGAGAGATCGGTTCTTGTAGATAGTTTTTATGGATAGTGTTTAAAGATAGTGTTTACAGATAGTTGTTACAGATAGTTTTTAAGGAAAGTATTTATAGACCATTTTTATAGGTCATTTTTATAGATAATTTTGCATTAAGTAATCATAGGCGCTTTTGATCCGTTGAAAACGCGCCGAAGCGAGCGCAATTTGTTGCTCACTCCCAGTATAGAAACGGTCAGGGTGATTGAGCTGTGCCATACGCCGGTAGGCGCGGCGTATTTCAGTTTGGCTAACCCCGGGAGTTAATCCCAAGACAGCAAGCGCACGAGTGGTGCGATCAGGTGGGGGCGCTGTCCGCTGCTGACCATACTGCGAGCTGCGCTGTTGCCTTGCCCGCTCATACTGTCTTTGACGCTGAGCAGACTCTTGGTGTTGACGGGCTTTTTCGCGTTCGGCTTTTTCCTGGGCTTGCGCATGCGCCCGCTGAGCCTCTTCCTGCTGGCGCTTTTTTTCTTTTTCCTGCTGCGCGGCATGAGCCTCGGCTTCGCGGGCCTGCTGGGCATAGTACTCGGCGTCGTGTACTCGCCAGTAGGCATCGCGACTGGGGTCCTCTGGCCTGGCCAACGGCTGCCCTGTCAGCTCCTGAAACAGCGTACTTAGCGTGGTGGGGGCAACGTTGAGTAAGTCCGCCAGAAAACGCAAGATGTAATGATTGGCCAGCGAAAGTTCGCCACTGTCTGTTGCGAGCGTAATAGCCTGATGCATCACACTCACGCTATGCTCTTGAGAGCACTCTTTGCGAATGACTTCAGCGGCCAGTTGAATTGCTAGCAAATCCTGCTGCTGAGCGATATGCATAACAGGTCCCAGCTCATGCCCATGGCGAAACTGTGCGGATATCTGGGCTAAACGGCGCCGCCGCTGGCCCTCCGACACGTGTTGACGGTGTGCCAATACCCAAGCTAATACCAGTAGCTTTGCCGTATCCACTTGGCTGCGGCTTTTTAAAAGCAGCAGCTCAAAGGGAGAAAAACGGGCAATGGACATTCCCTGGCTCCAAAGGCGAAGAGGTGAATCATAACCGCAAAGAGCGGATCATCATGATGATGGGTGTCATGGTATATCATCGCGATAGGCAATGACGTAGGAGATTGTTCAGGTGATCAGCGTTGAGCGTAAAAACAGCTACCAGCTGCGCCTCACCCGGCGGCTCAAGGAAGAGACATCGCATAGGCTTGACGTCTATCTTTTTGTACCCGGCGAGTTGGGCCTAAACACGCATGTTATCTCTGAAGAGGCATTTTATCACGCTTCGATTAGCGTCTCTCGGACTTACTATAGTGACGCCCACCACTTGCCGCTTGTGCAGAGTCGGCTTGCCAGCCGTAATCAGTTGGGCAGCGAGCCTTATCGATTAAGCTTGAGCCTGTATGCCTACCAGTATGTGGTGGCGATGGAGCGCACCACTCAGAAAATGCTGGTAAGTGAACGCAAGCTGCGTGAAGAAAGGCAAAAAGAGTCCAAGGATGTTCAAGAGCTTAGCGACGAGCTGTGCGCGCAGCTATACGAAACACAGGATTTGAGTGAAGGGATCCTAAAAAGGATGCGGCGTAACCAACCCACCGATGAGAGCCTTTATAAGTATTTTGCCAATATCGACAATTACCTATCGTGGTTTACCGAGCAGCAGCTGCTCGCGTTGGTTGCTCATATGCCGCGCGGTGGGGAGTTCAGTGAGATAAAGCGGCGCTATATCAGCGTATGCGAAGGCGAAAGCGAGTACCGGCGTGAACAGCAGTACAACGCCGAGCGCGTTATGGCGGACCCCACCCGCATGTCAAACAAGATGCGCCTGCTGCGGCGGTTGATCGAATACCCGATTACGCTGAAACAGACATCCCTTGAGCTGGGCAGCGGTGAGCAAAAGGCGGTCAAAGCCATTGCTACCGCCGTCGTGATGGCCTGCGTAACGCTTGGGGTCTTGCGGGTGCGTGAAGTGGTGGGCGATATCACCGCACTGTTCGTACTGGCCATGGCGTTACTCTATGCCATGCGCGAGGTGTTTAAAGACGACTTGCGCAATACGCTCTGGCGCTTGTTACGGCGCGGTCGGCCAAAGTGGCGTCGCCAATACGAAGATCCTACGCGTAATTCGGTCGTCGGTCGTCAGCTTGAGTGGTTTGACTACAAGCGCTATGCCGCGTTGGATGCAGATGTTCAGCAGATGCGCAGGCGCACGGTCGCTCAGCGTGAGGAAATTGTGCTGCACTATCGCTCCAGCTCGCGGATGTCGCCCACCCGGTTTTTAAGTGGCTACGAGCACACCCGAGAAACGCTGCATATTGATCTTTTGATGTTGACGCGTTTGATGAGCAAAGAGAAGCACCATATCTATCGCTTAAAAGATGGGCAATCAGTGCGCGAAAGCGTCGAACGGCGTCACTTATTTAATCTGATTGTGCGCGAGACGGGAAGCGAAGACACGCCGTATTTAGCGCGCTGGAAAGTCGTCGTCGGCCGCTCGGGCATTGTTGACGTTGAAAAGGTAGCGGAGAGCAGTACTGCTATAGACCCAGCGCATTGAGTCGAGCGGGATACCCTAAAACCGCCTGCAAGCGGCGGTTTTAGGGTGGCCTATAGGGCCGATCAAGCGTATGACTAGCTTAGTGAATTGATCGCCTGTTCCAGGTTATCCACACTGCGTTGCGTGTGGTGAAGCTTATCCAAGCCGAAAAGGCCGATGCGGAAGGTCTGGAAGTTATCGCCTTCATCCACCATAAGCGGTACGCCGCCCGCTACCTGAATACCCGCCTGGGCAAACTTGCCCACAAGCCCGGCATCACTGGTGTAACTTACTACGACCCCCGGGGCTTCATAACCTTCGGCGGCAACGCTGATAAACCCGTGGCGTGCAAGCATGTCCCGAACGCCCTGACCAATGGCCTGCTGTTCTTGCTTCACTTTGGCAAAGCCGTATTCACGAGTCTCCTGCATGATATCGCGTAGCTGGCGCAAGGCATCCGTTGGCATGGTGGCGTGGTAGGCGTGGCCACCGTTTTCGTAGGCCTGCATGATGGCGTGCCATTTGGCCAAGTCACACGCGAAACTATTGCTTTGCGTTTCGCTCAAGCGCTGTGTGGCGCGCTCGGAAAGCATGACCATGGCGCAGCATGGTGAGCCGCTCCAACCTTTTTGCGGAGCGCTGACCACCACGTCGATGCCCAAATCCTGCATATCCACCCACAGCGTGCCTGCGGCAATGGCGTCCAGTACAAAAAGACCGCCCGCTTCGCGCGTCGCTTGCGCCACGGTGCGAATGTAGTCATCGGGCAGCAGTAAACCCGCAGACGTTTCGACCTGCGGGGCAAACACCACGGCGGGTTTTTCCTGGCGGATACGCTCGGCGGCTTCTTCAGCGGGTACGGGCATAAACGGCGACTGCGGATCATCGTCAGTCACGCGGCGCGCTTTGAGCACCGTGTGCTGGTCGGTTAAACGGCCCATTTCGATAATCTGCGTCCAGCGATAGCTAAACCAGCCGTTACGAATCACCAGAGTGTTCTGGTCCAGGGCGAACTGACGTGCGACCGCTTCCATGCCAAACGTCCCACTGCCCGGAACAATGGCCGTCGAGTGCGCGTTATAGACTTCTTTCAGCGTGGCCGAAATATCGCGCATCACGCCTTGGAACTGTTGCGACATATGGTTGAGCGAACGGTCGGTATAAACCACTGAGTATTCGAGTAGTCCAGTGGGGTCGACGTTGGGTAGTAGAGCCGCCATTACGTTCTCCTTGATGAGTAGGCATACAGTTCACGCGAAATGAAGTGGCTTACAGGGTACGAGGAATTGTTAGGCGAGGCCAGCGCCGCAGATATGGTTCTCAAGGCAATAAAAAAACCGCTGTCATGAAGACGGCGGTTTAGGTGATAGCCAGCCTGGTGCAACCGAAGGCTGTTTAGCGCTGAGGCAGTTGCTCGGGGCCAAAGGCGTCTGGAAGCAGAGTTTCCATGGTGTAGGTCTTGAGCACCTCGCCCTGGCGGGAGATGACCATGATTTGCGTATCGGGAGTGGCGAACTCACGAATACGCTGACGGCAGTCGCCACAGGGCGTGCACAGGTGCTCGCCCGGGCCCATCACATACACCTTGGCAAGCTCGCGCTGGCCAGCGGTGACCATCGCGCTAATGGCCGATGCTTCCGCACACAGCCCTTTGTAATGGGCGACTTCGACGTTAGCGCCTACGAACTGCTGGCCGTCCGGGCACTCCATGATGGATGCCACCGGGTGGTCGGAGTACGGAACGTAGGCATTATTCAATGCATCAAGCAGCGTGTTGACCAGAGCAGAGTCTGCTTGGCTCATAGATGATTCCTCGGTTTAACCCACTTAAGCATTGTTGACCCACTTAGGCGTTGGCGGCGTCATCACGCAGGACCGTATCCAGCGCGATGATCATCATATCGTTGAAGGTGGTTTGACGATCGGCGCTGGAGAGCGCTTCACCTTTCAAAATATGATCCGATACGGTGCAGATGGTCAGCGCGCGGGCACCGAACTCGGCGGCAACGCCGTAAAGGCCGGCAGCTTCCATCTCGACACCTACAATGCCGTAGCGCTTCATCAGCTCGGCCATGTCGGTCTGCGGGTTGTAGAACAGGTCAGCGGAGAAGATGTTACCTACTTTCACCGGCACGTTTTGCGCCTTGGCGGCGGCCACGGCGTGGCTTGTCAGCTCAAAATCCGCAATCGCGGCAAAGTCGTGGTCGTTAAAGCGCATGCGATTCACCTTGGAATCGGTGCACGCGCCCATGCCGATCACCACATCGCGAACGTTAACGTCGTCGCGTACCGCGCCGCAGGAGCCTACGCGAATAATCGACTTCACGCCGTAATCGGTAATCAGCTCTTTGGCATAGATGGACACTGACGGAATGCCCATGCCGTGGCCCATCACGGAAATTTTGCGACCTTTATAGGTGCCGGTATAGCCCAGCATGCCGCGCACGTCATTCACCTGACGCACGTCGTCAAGGTAGGTCTCGGCAATGTACTTGGCGCGCAGCGGGTCGCCGGGCATCAATACCGTATCCGCGAAATCACCCTGTTCAGCATTAATGTGCGGAGTAGCCATGTGGTTTCCTTATGTCTTTTTAAATGGCGCCATCAGGCAGCATAAGATAGAAAGCTTTTACCATCGTCCATCGCCGGGAGGGCGAAGTAATCCGCCAGCGTCTGGCCAATATCGGCAAACGTATCGCGTGCGCCCATCGGCCCTGGCGCGAACCCGGCACCGCTGACCATCACCGGGATGTATTCACGCGTGTGTTCGGTGCCTTCCCAGCTTGGGTCGCAGCCGTGATCAGCGGTAAGAATCAGCAGATCGTCGTTATTCAACGCGGCGAGAAGCTCCGGCAGGCGGGCGTCAAAATGCTCGAGGGCGGCCGCGTAGCCCGGCACGTCACGACGATGGCCGTAGACCGAGTCGAAATCGACAAAGTTGGTCATGATCATGGTCGGGCGGTCGCTGGTTTCAGCGGCGGTACGCGCCACTTCGCCCAGCGTCGCGTCCATCAGCGCGTCGTGGCCGCTGGCTTTAACCTTGTGAGTAATGCCGCAGTGGGCGTATATATCGGCAATCTTGCCAATCGATACCATTTCACCACCGGCATCGGCGAGCTTTTGCAATACGGTGGGCGAGGGCGGCTCAACGCTGTAATCGCGACGGTTGCCGGTACGCGCAAAGCTTGCGCTGTCTTCACCCATGAACGGACGGGCAATCACCCGGCCGATGTTGTAAGGCTCTAAAAGCTCGCGCACGGTTTCGCACAGCGCATAAAGGCGATCCAGGCCAAAGTGTTCTTCATGAGCGGCAATCTGGAAGACCGAATCCGCCGAGGTATACACAATCGGTTTGCCGGTCTGCACATGCTCGTCACCCAGGCGGGCGATAATCTCGGTGCCCGAGGCGTGACAGTTGCCGATCACGCCGGGCAGATCGGCTGCCTGAACAATCTTGTCCAGTAGCTCTTGTGGAAAGCTTTCGGTCTTGTCGCTGAAGTAGCCCCAGTCAAAACGTACCGGCACGCCAGCGATTTCCCAGTGGCCGGATGGGGTGTCCTTGCCGCTGGAAATTTCCTGGGCGTGGGCGTAGGCGCCTTCTAGCACCTCGGGCAGGGCAACGCCTTCGGCAACCGCGCCGGTGCTATCCCGGTGGGCGTGAAACAGACCCAATTTGGCCATGTTGGGCAGCTTCAAGGGGCCTGAGCGTTCAGCCGTATCGGCTTCGCCACGCGCACAGGCGGTGGCGATATGGCCCAGGGTGTCCGAGCCTTCATCGCCAAAGGCGGCGGCATCGGCGGCGCTGCCAATGCCGAAGGAGTCTAGTACCAGCACAATTGCACGTTTCATGGCGTTTTCCTCGTCAGACGGTGCTAATTAAAGCGCTTCACCGCGATAGGTTTCTTGAAGCAGTGAATCAATCGTCGCTTCACCCGCGCCAATAGTGATGGCAGCACGCAGCTGGGCAGCGGCGCGGTCAGCTTCTTCATCGCTACGCGCGTGAACGAAGGCCAGCGGCTGCTGGTTATCCACCTGGGTGCCCAGCTCGGCAATCGCACTGAAACCCACGCTATGATCGATACTGGCATCGTTACGCAGGCGACCACCGCCCAGTTCCACCACGCTCATGCCCACTGCGCGGGTATCGATGCGCAGCACATTGCCCGACTGTTCGGCATACACGGGCTTGACCACGTTGGCCTTGGCAAGGTAGCTGTCAGAGCGCTCCATAAAATCACCCGGGCCGCCCAGTTCACGCACCATGCGCGCGAATACTTCGGCTGCGGCACCCGAGGTCAGGGCTTTTTCAAGCTGGCTCAGGGCGTCTTCACGGCTCTTGGCCAGTTTGCCCGCCATGAGCATTTCTACCGCCAGCTCACGGGTAACCTGCATCACGCGGCTGTTGGGGCGCTCGCCACGCAGCAGCTCCAGCGTCTCGATGATTTCAACTGCGTTGCCCGCGCACGGTGCCAGCGGCTGGCTCATGTCGGTGAGAAGTGCGGTTGTCGGTGTACCGGCATGGGTGGCCACCGAGGCGATGCTTTTGGCAAGCTCGTGGGATTTTTCGGTGGTGGGCATAAATGCGCCACTGCCGACTTTGACATCCATGACCAGCGCATCAAGGCCGGAGGCAAGCTTTTTACCCAGAATGGACGCGGTAATCAGCGGAATGGATTCAACCGTCGCGGTGACGTCGCGCACGCCGTAAATACGCTTATCCGCCGGTGCCAGGTTGCCGGTCTGGCCGATGATCGCCACGCCGGTGGATTTCACTACATCACCAAAGCGCTCAGGAGCAGGGTAGGGGTCGTAGCCGGGGATCGACTCAAGCTTATCCAGCGTACCGCCGGTATGGCCAAGGCCACGGCCTGAAATCATGGGTACAAAGGCGCCACATGCGGCGACCCACGGGCCGAGTACCAGCGACACCAGATCACCCACGCCGCCGGTGGAGTGCTTGTCGACCACCGGTCCAGGCAGGTTGAGCGAATCCCACTGCATGACGTGACCGGAATCACGCGTAGCAGTGGTCAGCGCGACCACTTCTTCACGGCTCATGCCGTTAAGAAATACCGCCATGGTGAAGGCGCCAATCTGAGCGTCGCTGATGCGGTCATCGGCAATGCCTTGGATAAAGGTTTTGATATCCGCTGCTGCCAGTGGGTTGCCATCACGCTTTAAACGAATCAGTTCCTGCGGGAGCATATTAATAGCCTCCTTGTAGTGCCGCGCTTTCCACGCCGCCCAGTGTGTTCAGTAAATTGGCTAAAAGGCTCGAGGCGCCAAAGCGAAAGTGCGCAGGCGTTACCCAGGCGCTGCCCATGATCTTACTTGCAAGCGCTAAGTACTCAGCGGCTTCTTGTGTGGTGCGCACGCCGCCTGCGGCTTTAAAGCCCACGTCTTTGCCGCTTGCCTTAATCGCGTTCAGCATAATCTCTGCGGCTTCAAGCGTAGCGTTGGTAGCCACTTTGCCGGTAGAGGTTTTAATAAAGTCGGCGCCGCCTTCAATGGCAAGCTCGCTGGCGCGTTTGATAAGCGCTGGCTCCTTGAGCTCGCCTGTCTCAATAATGACTTTCAGCAGGGCCTGACCCGCACAAGCCGCTTTGCACATTTCAACCAGCTCAAGGCCTGTCTCTTCGTCGCCCGCGATGAGTGCGCGGTAAGGGAAAACCACATCAACTTCATGAGCGCCCGAGGCAACCGCATCGCGGGTTTCACGGGCGGCAGCCATGATGTCCTCGCCGCCATTCGGGAAGTTGGTAACCGTCGCGATTTTCACCAGCTCGTTTAATTTGTGCGCAGTAAGCGCACGCTGGGCGGTAACGATGAATTGCGGATAGACGCATACGGCTGCCGGGTTGCCGTAAGGCGTTTTAAGCTGCTGACAAAGAGCTTCAATGGTCGCGTCGGTGTCGCTGTCGTTTAAGCTGGTTAAATCCATCAGGGCTAACGCGTGGCGGGCAGCCTGTTGGTCAGCATGGTTAGGGCCAGTCGAAGTGGAAGCGGTCATGACGTTCTCTCAAATCAGGAAAAGATAAACGGGCACTGCAAGTATAAATCGCAGTGCCCGGTACGCTGGAGCTTAAGCGCTCAACTTCGCGCTTAAGCTCTTAGGGGTTAGCTGGTTAGATTACTTAACGAGATAAAGAAACCAGCAATGGTGGCAGACATTAAATTGGATAAAGTACCGGCCAGCACGGCTTTTACTCCAAAGCGGGCAATCTCAGCACGACGCGTCGGTGCAATACTGCCCAGGCCGCCCAACAAAATAGCGATAGATGACAAGTTGGCAAAGCCGCATAGAGCAAACGACAGGATGGCCATGGTGTGAGGCGTCATCAACTGACCTGTCGCGGCCACTACTTGTTCCCCATCGATGTAGGGCGCAAGGTTAATAAAGGCAACGAACTCGTTGACGACCAGCTTCTGGCCGATAAACGAACCAGCAAGCGTTGCTTCAGACCACGGTACGCCAAGTAGGAACGCCAGCGGCGCAAACAGCCAGCCCAGAATCATCTCAAGGCTCAGCGACTCAAACCCAAACCAGCCGCCAACGCCGCCTAAAATACCGTTGACCAATGCGATCAAGGCAATAAAGGCCAGCAGCATGGCGCCAACGTTGGCAGCCAGCATCAGGCCGGAGGTGGCGCCCGATGCGGCAGCGTCCAGTACGTTAGCGGGTTTGTTGTCAAGCTCTTGAAGCTCTTCTTCAACCTTGGTGATGCTGTCGCTGTCGGTCGCATCCTGGGTTTCCGGCATGATCAGCTTGGCAAACAGCAAGCCGCCAGGGGCTGCCATAAAGGAAGCGGCTACCAGGTATTCCATGGGAATGCCCAGCGCGGCATAGCCTGCCAGTACGGAGCCTGCTACGGATGCCAGACCACCACACATCACCGCAAATAGCTGTGAGGGCGTCATGCGGGCAATAAAGGGACGAACCACCAGCGGGGCTTCGGTCTGGCCTACAAAGATGTTGGCCGTAGCAGAAAGCGACTCGGTGCGCGAAGTACCCAGTGCTTTTTGCAGCGCGCCACCCAGAATGCGGATGACCCACTGCATGATGCCCAGGTAATACAGCACGGCGATCAGTGAGGAGAAGAAGATGATGACCGGCAGCACTTTGATGGCAAACACAAAGCCGACGTTATCGACGTCAGCCAGGCCACCAAATAGAAAGCCGATCCCATCATTGGCATAAACCAGTATCTGGCTTACCCCCGCAGAAATGGTTTCTAAGACGGCCTGACCAAACGGCACATACAGTACAAAGGCACCGATACCTGCCTGAATGGCAAAGGCGCCCAGCACCGTACGTAGACGTATTGACTTGCGATCATAAGAGAAGATCAGGGCGATGATCACCAGCGTGACCATGCCAACCAAGCTCATAAGGAGTGTCATATGAGGATCCTTTGAGTCCGCGAGGGGGCTCGTTTAAAGTAAGTTGAGCTTGACGGAGTAAATCATCGCGTTTTGATAATCGTTCGGCGTACCCAGCTTGTTATCCGAGTAGCGGTACTGAATGCCTGTGGTGATCAGGTCAGTCGGGTGCCACCAAAGGCTCAGTGCACCGTTGGTGCCCACACTTCCGGCCTTGTCGCCCACGTAATTCTGTTCCAGGTAATCATCGTCGCGGCCAAACGTTTGCTCGTGCCAGTTCGTGACACTGAAGTTCTGATCAAGCGCGGCGAAGTCATAGCCCGCCACCCAGCCAGCCATATAGCCATTCATACCCGTGTAGCCATCACTTTGCACCCGTGCTGCGCCGATGAATGGTTTGAACCATAGACCGTTTGCGAAGGTAGTGCGATAGCCAAGACCTAGAATTTGATCCTGCTCGCGTCCGTTATAGCCGTAGTCGCGGAAGTCGTATACGTGGGCATACAGCGAAAGCGGGCTGTCACCGAGATAAATATGCGAAGTAATCTTACCTGCCGTGCGGAAGTTATCTTTACCACCGCTCGATTCATCGAACTGGTCGTTGGTCGGGTTCTCGAAATCGAAGAAGCCGTAGAACTCACCCCAGCTAAAGCCCGCGCCGCCTTCAATTTCTACATAGGTGAAATCACTTTTAGCTGCGTTGGAGGCGGTACGGCGCTCGGTGCCGTTGGACCAATCAAGGTAGTTAACCGAGACGTTGGCAAATGACCACAGTCTATCGAGTGGCTGAGCTTGGGAGTCGTTTGCCAACACCGGGGTGATACCCGCCATTAGTACGCCAGCGCTAAGAGTGGCGAGATAAGAAGTGCGCATAAGAGTCGGAGCGGTCATGTAAGCCTCAAAAAGTTGCCACGGTTTTAATCGGGTTTGGAATTATGTGGTCTGGCGTGGATGTTAGAATTATAACATTGCATGTTATTTTTTTAACGCCGAATTGCAATAAAGCCTAACCAACGCTATTTAAATGTCATGGCCGTGATGCAACATCTAAAGTGCCCAAACACACTGAGGCGTAGCACAGGAGAGGCGTGACAGGGTAGTGGGCATGGTTTTGAGGCTAAAGGGGAGTAGCCAGAGGATGGCCGCTCGCGCAGCATAAACATAACTGGCAACAAGAAATGACAAAGGAGATGCCTTGTATGAACGGTCGCAGTGCACAGCGATTGACCGTGCTTCAAGAAGCGTTGGCCAGTGGTGGCACATTGCATTTACGCGATGCCGCTATTTTATGCGGTGTTTCGGAAATGACCATACGCCGCGACCTTACAACGCAGCCTAGTGCTATGGTGCTACTTGGTGGCCGGTTGGTGATGACCAGCTACCCTGGCGCAACCCAGGTATATGATTTAACCGAGCAGCAGGCCAATTACTACCCGGTAAAGCACGCATTATGCCAACAGGCCGCTGGTTTCATCGAAGAGGGCGATACGCTATTTATTGACTGCGGCTCGACCTTGATGCCGCTTTTAGGCCAGCTCAAGAGTTTTAACCAATTAACCGTGGTTACCTATGCGCTTAACGTAGCCACGGTGGTGTCAGCTCTGCCTAATGTACGTTTAGTATTATTAGGCGGGCTGTTTTATGCCGCGTCACAATCGTTTGGTAGTGATGAGATGCGTGCGACGATTGAGCGTATCGGGATCAATAAAGCATTTATTTCAGCGGCGGGCGTTGATTGTGGTCGAGGCGTTAGTTGCTTCCACTTTCATGAGGTTGCTCCCAAACAGGCGGCGATTGCCTCTGCATTGCAGTGTTTCTTAGTGGTGGACGCAAGTAAATTTGGGATTATTCGTCCCGCTTACTTCGCCTCATTGAACGATTTCGACATTATCGTTACTAACGATAAGTGCACGTCTGAGTTACTTACCGACTTCCGAGGGCGCACAATTTTTAGCCACTCTCCAGCATTACCTACCTGTGAACATGCGCACTAATCTGTCGCGGTTGGGTGCGTCAAATCGTCGCTTTGCTTCGTTGTTTAGATCCAAGGAAAATACCCTTCATTAGTGCTGATCCTGATTTAGTATGAGGGTTAGCTCAATCCGCTACCTGCTTCCTACCCTGGTAGCGCATATTTTTCCCGGAGCAAGGGCAGACCCTGCTGGCAGAGTGTTTTGGGAAAGGTATGGGGTGTTAGTTAGCTGGCATATGGCATATCGTTTGGCTTGCTGTGTGGCGGCTAGTTTTGTAACGCAACTCTGACGAGATCGCACCATGCAACAACCTTTCTACTGGCGCAGGGCCGGCACCTTGGTGCTCCTAGCGCTATGCTTGCTGCTTGCAGGCTGTAGCTCGGCCTTAATGGACCCGAAAGGCGTGATTGGTGAAACCCAGCGTTCACTAATTCTGAGTTCTTTTGGCCTGATGCTGATCGTGGTCATCCCCGTTATTGTCATGACGATAGTGTTTGGTTGGTACTATCGCCGTAGCAATACAATGGCCGAATACCTGCCCGACTGGGCACACTCCAACTGGATCGAAGCTATCGTTTGGCTGGTTCCGGTGGTTATCGTCGCTATTTTGGGCGTAATTACCTGGAAAAGTTCGCACGACCTTGATCCTCACCGCGCACTTGAAAGCGACGTGGCCGAGCTTGAAATTCAAGCTGTGGCGCTCGACTGGAAATGGCTGTTCATCTATCCCGAGCAAGGCATTGCAACGGTCAATGAAGTTGCCTTCCCGGTAGATACGCCTGTTCGTTTTCGCGTGAGCTCCGGTTCAGTGATGAACTCTTTCTTCATTCCTCAGTTGGGTAGCCAGATCTACGCAATGGCAGGAATGGATAACGACGTTTATCTGCAGGCCAACGAAATCGGTACCTACGGTGGTCGTTCGACCAACTATAGCGGTGCTGGCTTCTCTGGCATGATCTTCGATGCTCATGTGACATCAGATGAAGATTTTGATACCTGGGTTGCTGAAGTCGCGCAGTCGCCACAAACCCTGAGCTATCCGGAAGGATACTCTGGGCTTGCTGAGCGTTCTTCGTTCCATCCTGTTGAGTACTTCTCAAACGTTACGCCTGAGTTCTATGAGCGCTTGGTGTCCAGCTTCCATACTGGCAGCGACCCCGACACTGACACTCAAGATGCGCCCCGCGCACCAGCAATCGATAGCAATGAAGCCTATCAAACGACCGACAACCAAGCGAATGGCGAGGCTGAGGATGGCCAGGCCATGAGCAATGAGGCGGGAGAGTAACCGTGTTCGGTAAATTAACCCTAGAAGCAATTCCTTATCACGAGCCCATTCTGGTGATAGCGGGTCTCGTGGGGATTCTAGGCGGCGCGGCGTTGTTGGGCGCGTTGACCTATTTCCGTAAGTGGGGCTGGCTATGGAACGAGTGGTTCACCTCAGTCGACCATAAAAAGCTTGGTATCATGTATTTCATCGTGGCGCTGATCATGCTGCTGCGTGGCTTTGCTGATGCCCTGATGATGCGTGTACAGCAGGCGGTAGCAGCGGGTGGCTCGGCAGGCATTCTGCCGCCTGATCACTACGACCAGATCTTTACCGCCCACGGCGTTATCATGATCTTCTTCGTGGCGATGCCCATGGTTATCGGCCTGATGAACTTGGTTGTTCCGTTACAGATCGGTGCGCGCGATGTTGCGTTCCCGTTCCTTAACAACCTGAGTTTCTGGCTGTTCGCTGTGTCGGCTCTGCTGATCAACGTTTCTCTGTTCGTGGGTGAGTTTGCGACCACAGGGTGGTTGGCTTACGCGCCGTTATCGGGGATAGAGTACAGTCCCGGGGTCGGGGTCGATTACTGGATATGGGCGTTGCAGATATCCGGGATAGGTACCACGTTAACCGGTATCAACTTCTTCGTTACTATTCTGAAAATGCGTACCAAGGGCATGACCCTGTTCCGCATGCCGATCTTTACCTGGACGTCGCTGTGCGCCAACGTACTGATCATTGCCTCTTTCCCGATTTTGACCGCTACTATTGCGATGCTGACGCTGGATCGTTACCTGGGGATGAACTTCTTCACGAACGATATGGGCGGCAACGTAATGATGTACGTCAACCTTATCTGGGCGTGGGGTCACCCTGAGGTTTATATTCTGATTCTGCCAGCGTTCGGCGTGTTCTCAGAAGTTATTGCCACCTTTGCTCGCAAGCGTCTGTTCGGTTACCACACCATGGTGTGGGCAACAATTGCCATTACCGTGCTGTCGTTCATCGTTTGGTTGCACCACTTCTTCACCATGGGTGCAGGCGCCAACGTCAATGCCTTCTTCGGCATCATGACGATGATCATCGCGATCCCGACCGGTGTGAAAGTGTTTAACTGGCTGTTCACTATCTTCCGTGGTCGTCTGGAACTGACGTCACCGGTACTTTGGACCCTGGGCTTCATCATCACCTTTACGATTGGTGGTATGACCGGCGTAATGCTGGCACTGCCGGCAGCGAACTTTGTACTGCACAACAGTCTGTTCGTTATTGCTCACTTCCATAACGTTATCGTTGGTGGCGTGGTCTTCGGCATGATGGCGGGTCTGACCTACTGGTTCCCGAAAGCCTTCGGCTTCACGCTGGACGAGAAGTGGGGCAAGCGTTCCTTCTGGTGCTGGATAATCGGTTTCTACGTCGCGTTCATGCCGCTGTATGTTCTGAGCTTCTACGGTGCAGCGCGCCGCATGAACTCATACCCGAACGCTGAATGGCAGCCCTGGTTTATCGTTGCCTTGATCGGTGCATTGCTGATCGCTGCGGGTATCGCTTGTACGCTTATTCAGTTCTACGTAAGCGTGCGTAACCGCGATAAGTATGCTGATGTGACCGGCGACCCATGGGATGGTCGTACGTTGGAGTGGGCTGCTTCTTCCCCGCCCGCGTTCTACAACTTTGCCCGCCTGCCCGTCGTTGGTGATATCGACAGCTTCTGGTCGCAAAAGCAGCGTGGCAACGAGCAGTTGGATGATGCGCCTTATACCGATATCCATATGCCGAGAAACACGGTGGCCGGCCCTATCATCAGTGTGTTTGCGATGATTTTTGGTTTCGCCATGGTATGGCATATCTGGTGGCTGGCTGGGTTCGGTGCGATCGGCATGCTGGTGAGCTTCCTGATGCGGGTATCTAACGACGATATCGATTACTACGTACCTGCTGCAGAGGTCGAGCGAATCGAACGTGCTCATCAACAACGTGTGGAGGCCCAGGCGTAATGGCTACTGAATCCCTACATCACGATGCCCATGCTGAAGAGCATGAGCACCACGATGCCGGTCCTACCAAGGTATTTGGTTTCTGGGTCTACCTAATGAGCGACTTAGTGATCTTCGGAACACTATTCGCCACCTACGCCGTGCTCATGAAGGGCACGGCAGGCGGGCCGACCGGCGCGGATATTTTTGAACTACCTTTGATTCTGTTCGGCACCTTTGCTCTGCTGATCAGTAGTTTCACCTTCGGCATGGGCGTTCTGGCGATGAACGCCAATCGTGTCGGTCAGGTGAAAATGTGGCTGGGCATTACGTTCGTGCTGGGCCTGATGTTCCTAGGCATGGAAATCTATGAATTCCATCACCTGATCCATGAAGGTTTCGGCCCAGATCGTAGCGCCTTCCTGTCAGCGTTCTTTACACTGGTAGGCACACACGGTCTGCACGTGACCTTCGGTATGATCTGGATTCTGGTCATGCTGGTTCAGCTGTCGACCAAGGGTCTGAATGATAAAACGCGTCCGCGTATCCTGTGCTTGAGCCTGTTCTGGCACTTCCTGGATATCGTCTGGATCTGTGTATTCTCCTTCGTCTACTTGATGGGAGTGCTGGTATGAGTTCTTCTAGCCAACCGTCCGGTCACGGCACCGTAAAGTCCTATGTAACGGGTCTTGTGCTGTCGTTGGTCCTGACTGTCATTCCATTTGGCGCCGTTATGCTGGGTTCGTTCAGCTTGCCTGTGAACGTGGGAATCATCGTTGTAACTGCCGTCTTGCAGGTTCTGGTTCAGCTTGTGATGTTCATGCATTTGGACTTCAAGACTGAAGAGGGCTGGAACATGCTTTCCTTCGTCTTCACGGTGCTGATTCTCGGCCTAGTGGTAGGAGGTTCGCTGTGGATCATGCAGCATCTACATCTCAACATGATGATCGGCTAACCAGCATGCCCAATCGGTGGCACGATCTGCTTGAGCTAACCAAGCCAGGAATCATCGGCGGCAATCTGATTGCCGCCCTTGGCGGCTACTTTCTAGCCGCGCACGGTGAATTCGATCTGGTGACGTTTGCTTCGGTCATGTTGGGGATCGCATTAGTGATCGCCTCAGGATGTGCGTGTAACAACGTGATTGATCGGGATATTGATGCACTGATGGCGCGCACGCGCCATCGTCCTCTGGTTAGGGGAAGCGTCTCTATCACTCAAGCATTGGGTTTGTCGGCGCTGCTGGGTATCAGTGGTGTGGTCTGCCTGGCATTAGGCACCAATGGATTGACGGTGGCCTTGGCCGTGATTGGATGGGGCGTGTATGTAGGGGTGTATAGCCTCTATATGAAGCGTAACTCTGAATACGGCACCGTGGTAGGCAGCCTTTCAGGCGCTATGCCGCCAGTGGTGGGATACTGCGCGGTGACGGGTACTTTTGACAGTGGGGCGATTGTTCTGCTGCTGATCTTCTGCCTCTGGCAGATGCCGCACTCCTACGCTATTGCGATTTTCCGCTATGCCGATTACCAGCGCGCTTCGATTCCCGTTCTGCCTGTTGTTCACGGTATCAAGCGCGCAAAGCATCATATCCTTGGCTACATCTTGGCGTTTATTCCCGCCTCGTTAGCCTTGGTACTGGCGAGCCAGGCAGGTACTGGCTACCTGTGTGTCGCACTGACCATGGGGGGCTACTGGCTCTACTTGGCCATCTGCGGCTACCGTCTGGATGATGACGTACGCTGGGCCAAACGCGTATTTGGCGTATCGATTTTGACCATCACCGCGATGAGCCTGGTGATTGTGCTGGAATCCATGGTACCCATGTGGACGTGATTGATCCATGTCGCTAAGTGGTTGCTAAGTGGTTGAAGGAAAAAAGCCCCGGTCAGCTCAGCTGGCCGGGGCTTTTTCTTGCCTTGAACCTAGCTTCCCAGTGATCGCACCCACGTTAGCGTATAAGGTGCGATGACGAGGTTACGCTTCCCGCTGACTTGCCTGAATGGCGGTCAGCGCGATGGTGTAGACAATGTCATCTACCAGAGCGCCGCGTGAAAGATCATTCACCGGCTTGTTCAACCCCTGAAGCATGGGCCCCACGCTGACGACGCGAGCGCTACGCTGCACCGCTTTGTAGGTTGTATTGCCGGTATTCAGATCGGGGAATACAAACACGGTGGCACGGCCTGCTACGGGCGAGTCGGGCGCTTTTTGCTTACCCACGCTTTCAATGGCGGCAGCATCGTACTGAAGTGGGCCATCGATCAATAAGTGCGGGGCACGCTCTTTGGCAATGCGAGTGGCTTCACGCACTTTATCCACATCCGCACCTGTGCCCGAGTCGCCGGTTGAGTAGCTGATCATGGCTACGCGCGGCTCGATACCAAACGCTTCTGCTGAGCGAGCACTTTGCAGGGCGATTTCGGCAAGCGTTTCAGCATCCGGGTCCGGGTTCACCGCACAATCGCCATATACCACTACCTGTTCGGGCAGCAGCATAAAGAAGATCGACGATACCTGGTTATATTCAGGCGCGGTCTTAATCAGCTGAAACGCCGGGCGCACCGTATTGGCCGTGGTATGAATGGCGCCGGATACCAATCCATTCACCTCATCGAGCTGTAGCATCATGGTACCCAGCACCACGTTATCCTGAAGCTGGGCTTCAGCGGTAAGCTCGTTGAGCTTGCCACGTCGGCGCTCTACCATCGGCCCGATATAGTTTGCCCGCGTGCTTTCCGGATCGATGATCATGAGAGTGTCCGGCAGCGTTAGACCACGGTTGCGAGCGACATTTTCAATTTTTTCGCGGCTGCCTAGCAGTACGCAGTTGGCAATGCCGCGCCGCTGGCAAATAATCGCGGCTTCCACCGTGCGTGGCTCATCTCCTTCCGGCAGTACAATGCGCTTTTGAGCTTGCTGGGCCTGCTTAACCAACTGATGGCGGAATGCTGAAGGCGACAGACGCTGTATATAGCTGTTGCTTAAGGTGGTTTTAAGCCACTCCAGATCCATATGCGCGGCTACATAGCGTGCGACCTGTTCAGCCCGCCCGAAGTCATCAATGGGAATTTCGCTGCTTAGCTGGCTCAGATGTTGGGCGGTGGTCAGACTATCGGTTTCCACGGCCAACACCGGAAGTCCGGTTTTTAGAGCCGGCGTGCACATCTCAATCATGTTGTCATTGGGCAAAAAGCCGTTGGTCAGCAGTACGCCCGCCAGCTGGGTGCCGTTCATGGTGGCAAGTGCCGAAGCCAATACAACGTCATCACGGTCGCCTGAAGCCACCACTAAACTTCCCGGGGTAAAGATATGCAGCGCATTGGCTGCGCTACGGGCGCACAGACTGGTCGACATTACCCGCCGACTGGCGGCTTCGCCTTCATTCAATAGTGTGGCATTAAGCGCACGGGCCACATCCAGTGTACGCGGCGCAGTCAACGTTTTGCTTTGCGGCACGATGCCAATTAAATGGAAGCTTTCGGTGGCAAGCGACGGCGAGTAGCGACGCAGCTCGGCAAGTACGGGTTCTTCAAGCTGAGGCTTGATGGTGCCGGGGGCTGCTGAAAGATCATCTTCCTGCCCATAGGGCAGATTTTTCATACGCATTAAAATGCAGCCCAGCGTGCGGCTGGAGCTAACTCCCCCGAAGCTGCGCGCATGCATATCAAGCTCGTCAGCAAGCGCTTGGGGGTCGTGTAAATCGCCCGTACCGACCAGAATAATGCGCGCATTGAGTGCATGTGCCAGCTGGGCGTTAGTCTGGGTGGCATAGGTGGTATGTTGGGTCGGCACCACGCCTTCTACCACAACCAAGTCCAGGGCGTTGTTATCGCGCTCGGCCTGCTGTACTACCTGATCATAAAGCTCCACCACGTTTTCCATCAGCTCATCAATCTGGTCATCGCGCAGCAAGCGTTCCAGTCTGGATTGAGAGATAGGCGAGGGTGGGCGCTGGTTTAAGGTACGCGATACCAGTGCGGTTGAACGATCAAGGCCGGGCCCATTCAGCTCGTTTTGCATAAATGGTTTTAAAAAGCCGGCTTTTAGGCCGATGGTGTCGAGTGCCTGAATTAATCCTAAACAGGCCGAGGTTAAGCCGGCGCCTACGCTGGTGGGCACTAACAGGATGGCTTGAGGTTGGGCAGGGGTAGTCATGCTTGAGCCTCCACACACTGGCGTGTTTCCATCGCGATACGGCCTTCCTCATCGGTAGGAATGACCCATACTTCAGGTCCTGCATGATTCTCGCTGTCCAGTTTGCCTTCTTTTCCGCGTATCATCGCTGCGTTGCTCTCCTCATTTAGGGCAAAGCCAAAGTGGGGCAAGAGGCCGATTACCTGGCGGCGCACAGTGGGGGAGTTCTCACCGATACCACCGGTAAAAATGACCCCGTCCAGCCTAGGTAGCGCACAGGAAAGCGCGGCCAGTGATTTGGCAATGCGATAGCAGAAAACGTTCAGTGCCAGCAGGGCGCCTTCATGGCCGTTTTCTGCGGCTTCCTCAACTTCGCGCATATCATTGGTCAGTCCAGAGAGGCCCAGCAGCCCGCTTTGCTTGTTCAACACGTCATCAATTTGCTCCAGCGACCAGCCCAGTTGGCGGTGCAAATGCGCGTGCAGCCCCGGGTCGACATCGCCACTGCGGGTGCCCATCACCAAGCCCTCCAGCGGTGTGAGCCCCATGCTGGTGTCTTTACTCTGATTGTTCCATATCGCGCAGGTCGAGCAGCCGTTGCCCAGATGAGCGGTTAGCCAGCCGCCAGCGCCGCGTTCACTAAGCGTGGCCGCACGCTGGCTGACAAACGCGTGGCTGGTACCATGAAAACCGTAGCGGCGAATACCGTGCTGGGCGTACAGACTTTCCGGCAGGGCGTAGCGGTAAGCCGTGGGCGGCAGACTTTGATGAAACGCGGTGTCGAATACCGCCACCTGAGGCAGCTCGGGAAACACCTTTTGGGTAGCGGCGATCCCGGCCAGATTGGCAGGATTATGCAAAGGGGCCAGAGCCGCAGTGCTTTGAATGGCGCTGACTACGCTCTCATCAATCAACGCGGCCTGAGTGAACTGTTCGCCACCATGAACAATGCGGTGGCCGATGGCCGCAGGGATACGTCCTTCCAGGCGCTCTAAAATAGCGTTTAACACTTGCGTATGGTGGGCATTGGGCAGTGGCTGGTCAAAGCGCTCACCGGCACTATTCTTACCTTTTAAGCAGGCATCGGCACTGCCCAGACGCTCGGCCAGCCCGGCCAGACGCGGCGCATTCGGGTCTGAGTCGATCAGCGCGTATTTAATCGAGGAAGAACCACAGTTAATGACCAGCACCGGTGCATTCATAAAAATATCCACCAAGAAGAAAGCTGAAGTTTGGACCTAAGTTTAATACGCGGCAAGCGGCATCACTAACAGAGGGTATTTGTTTAGCCTTCTATGTAAAATACAGGCATGTTTGGCTATTTAGCCCCACTTATTCTGAGCTTTGGTACCTATGTCCGCATCGTCGCTACCCACCCCGTTGCCTCGCCATCTGGCCATCCTGTTAATGATTACGGTTGGCACCATGTTTGCTGCTAACCATGTGTCGGCACGGTTAGCTTTTGATAACGGGACGGGTTTGCTGCTGGCCGTGTTAACCCGTTCGGGGTTGGCCTGTGTGATTCTGTTTACTCTGGTACTGGTGCAGAAAAAACGCCTCTGGTTGCCATCCGGAACATGGCGCTGGCAGTTGGCCGTGGGCGTGCTTATTACCATTCAAAGCCTAAGCCTCTATTCTGCCGTGGCACGGTTGCCGGTGGTGATTGCTTTACTGCTGGTGAATACCTTTCCTATTCAGTTAGCGCTGTTGAGCTGGGCATTGGGGGGGGCGCGGCCTACGCTGCGTAGCTGTATCATCATGGGAACGATATTAATCGGGCTTGTCGTGGTGCTGGATATTCCTACCTGGCTTTCCAATGCCGATGCAATGGGGCCTGAATGGGTGGCCGGGATTGGCTTTGGCTTGGTCGCCGCCTTCGTGTTCGCCTGTGCGTTATGGATTACCGAGCATCGCTTAAGTCAGGTGGGCAGCACCCTGCGAAGCCTGTTAACCATGCAAACGGTATTTTTCGCCATGATCATTGGCGGAATTTTAGGCGCGGTGCCGGGCGGGATGAGCCTACCTGAAAATAGCCAGGGCTGGCTGGGTCTGGTGTTTCTGGCGCTGCTCTATGCAGGCGGGTTTTCAACGCTGTTTATTTTCGTGCCGCGCCTGGATATGGCACGCAATGCCCCGGTGATGAATATCGAACCCGTTGCATCGTTAGTGATCGGCTATTTTGTCCTCGGGCAGATGCTTAGCCCAAGCCAGCTGGTGGGTGGAGCGGTGGTGGTGAGTGGTATTGTCGCGCTTAGTCTTTCCAAACAGCGCTAAACGTTGCGTTCTCTTTGCACATCGGCCACAATACGCAGGTGTAAGGAAACACTGTTTTTTAACTGAGGTTCAATGACTATGAAGATGACCGTATTATCACTCACCTCTGCAGCACTCCTGGTTGGCACGAGTGCATTCGCGGCATCGGCACAGGCACAGCAAGCGTTTGGTTACCCGGAAGGTTATATTGGCGGCGACGCCATGGCTTGGAGTCTGGATCCTGACCGCGGCTCCTCGCGCGATAGCGTAGGTCTACGCTTACGCGGTGGCGCTCAGTTTAACGATTATTTTGCTCTTGAAGGTCACTTGGGTACGGGCGGCTCCGATGGCGGCGCCGAACTCGATTACCTGGTAGGTGCCTACGCAAAAGGTATCGCCCCTATTGCGCCCACCGCACGTCTGTATGGCTTGGTAGGTATGACCGAGGTGGATTTTAACCTCGATCGTGAAAGCGGCTTCTCTTATGGTGCGGGCGGCGAGATTGATGTAGCCAATAACTTATCGATCAACGCTGATTACATGCGCTATCTGGATAAGTCCAACTACGATTTTGATGCTGCCAGCATTGGTTTACGCTACCGGTTCTAATAGCGCTTAACAGCGTTAATGTACTCAAGCCCCAAGGCCATTTGGTCTTGGGGCTTTTTATATCTGTAGCGTTAAGCGGCTAGCCTCTTAACAGGAAGATAGTCGCTTTATTGTTAGCTTGCTAATTGTTTGTTAGACTAAGGTATTCAACGATACCTGCGCGAGTAGACGCGCAAGCGGCCTGTCAACGGCGGCGAGAAATAGCGAGTTAATACCCCATGTCCCCTGATCAACGCTTTGCCCTCTGGGTAAAAGTGGCGCTGGCTGCTTTTGCCCTTTTATTCGCCTACTTTCTGGTGGCCGACAGCTTTATGCCCATGACACCTGAAGCGCGGGTCATGCGCCCGGTCACGCGCATTGCCCCGGAGCTTAGCGCGCCGGTCAGTGAAGTAGTGGTTCGCGATCATCAACAGGTCGCCAAGGGCGATGTGCTGTTTCGCCTCAACCCCGAACCCTTTGAGATCGCGTTAGAGCAGGCAAGGCTTGAGCGAGAGCAGGCCCAGCGCGAAAACACTCAGCTTGAAGCGGAACTTGCCGCCGCACGCGCCATGTTAGCGTCTGCCCAGGCAACCGCTGAAGAGCGTGCAGGTGAGCGCCGCCGTGGGGAAGCGCTGATCGGGCGGCAGAGTATTTCTCGGCAGCAGTACGATCAGCAGATAGCCGCCGAACATACCGCCCAGGCGGAAGTGGCATCCGCGCAGGCCAAAATCGAAAGCCTGGAAGTCCAGCTGGGCGAAGAGGGCGACACCAACCTGCGGCTGCGCCAGGCGGATATCGCGCTGGACAGAGCCCAGCTTGACGTTGCCCGCACCGAGGTACGCGCGGTAGAGACAGGCCAGGTTACCAATCTGCAGCTACGTGCGGGTGACTACGTGCAGGCGGGCCAGCCGGTCATTGCCCTGGTCAGCCAGCGTGTGGATATCATCGCCGACTTCCGCGAGAAGAGCCTGCGCCATGTGCAGCCTGGCGACGAGGCTGCCGTAGTGTTTGACGCCTGGCCTGGGCATATCTTTGAAGGCCGGGTAAGCGCCTTTGATGCTGGGGTACGCGAAGGCCAACTGGCCGCCGACGGGTAGCTGGCGGATATTCCGACGTCTGATCGCTGGGTGCGCGACGCTCAGCGCCTGCGTGTTCATATTGCCCTGAACGAGCCGTTATTGGCGCCGCCCCCCAGCGGTGCACGCGCCACAGTTCAACTGCTGCCCGGCGAGCATCTGTTGGCCCACCCGTTTGCCTGGCTACAGACGCATCTGATCAGCTGGCTACACTATGTCTATTAAGACGCGGTTTGCTAAGATCAGATTTACTAAAACCAAGCCTGCGCCGAAGGCTCACGCTCATCCTGGGCTAAACGAAAACGGCCTGCGCCAATGCCTGCGCGTAGCGGGCGGCGGCGCGCTAGGTTTCGTCGTAAGCCAGGTCATGGGCTGGAACTATGGGGTCTTCTTTACCGTATTTCCGATGTTTCTACTGGGCATGGTGCCCATTCTGAACGCCAGCATCATTCGCCAGTTTCTGGCCAACGTCTCGCTTAATGCGTTGGAAGTCAGCGTAGTGATGGGCCTGCTCAAGCACATGCCGGTGGTCATGACACTGGTAGTGCTGTGCATGTTCCTGTTTCGCTTCAACCTGATGGCCAAGGGTCCGCTGTTTTTGTTTGGCGCCAACGGCGTGCTTACCCTGAGTATCCTGCTGCATTTCGCAAGCTACCCAAGCGTCGATTTAAGCGATCTGCTTGCCTCCAACGTTGTGGCAAGCGTACTGGCCGTGTTCATCGCCATGCTGATGCATACACTGTTTCCCGACGTGGAACCCCGCGAGCCGCCGCCAAGGGCCAGCAAGCCCCAGGCGCAGATACGCCACGAGACGCTGATCGGCGGGATTACCGCCACGCTCTCGTTCATCGTGTTTCAGGTGTTTGACCTGCAAGGATCACTTTCGGCACAGATGGCGACCATTCTAGTGCTGTTTGCCATGGGCTATGCGGGGGCCCGGGTATCTGCGCGCAAGCGTGCCATCGGTACGTTGCTGGGCTGTAATCTGGCGCTGGTCATGCAGCTTTTACTGTATACCCAGAGCAATCACTTCCTGCTGGCTATCCTGCTTTACTGGCTGGGGCTCTTGCTGTTCGGCCGCGAGCATATCAAGGAAGGCGGCGGCTCGGGCATCGGGTTTGGCGGGCTTACTACGCTTGGCATTTTGTTTGGGCAGTCGCTCGGGCCTAACCAGGACCTGGTATATAGCGCGCTATACCGCTTTTCTTCGATGAGCGTGGCGCTGGTGGCAACGCTTTTGGTTATGGCATGTTTACATGCTTTGCTTAATAGCTGGGCACCCACAAAAATATCTATAACAAATTGAGGCAACTTTTTTTAAAAAGACTACTCTGATAATGCAACTGCGATGTTAAAGACAAATGAATGTCTCCTCGCACGCAGCGTATTTCCCTACTAACGGATTAGAGGTTTATGTCATGAGTGGAAAAGACGATAAAGCAAAAGGCGCAGCTAACAAGGCCGCTGGTAAAGTTAAAGAAGCCGCTGGTAAAGTGACCGGCAGCGAAAAAACCGAGGCCAAGGGCAAAACGCAGCAGGCTAAAGGCGAAGCTCAAAAAGGTAAAGGTGAGGTTAAGGAGAACCTCAAGAAAAAGTAATTTTACCGTGTTAGCATAATACGTCGACAACAGGGGCCATTGGCCCCTGTTTGTTTTTTGAACTATCTACGCGTTTAAGCTTTACGGAGAAACGAGTTCTACAGAGAAGCTCATTTCAACGCCCGCATCACCCACTTCCATCCAGTACTCCATATTCTCGAAAGTATTGCCATACTGCCTAAACAGCTCGATATCAGACTGTGATACTTCCGGTGATGGCGACTTTTCCATTATATCGGCCAGTGAACGGTAAAACTCACCCGTCAGATACCCATAGGCCAATAAGTCACGTTCGGAAACAGGAGCATCAAGCCCTTCCTGGAGAAGCGCTTGGTCGCTGATACCAGCACCCAGTACGATGGCGGTATCAGACATAGCGGCATAAATCGCCGGTGCTTCTGGCGGCAACATCATGCTTTCTATTTTCTGGGGTTCTCCGCCAGGTGCTAGCTCAAGAGCCTGTAGTTCTGGCATGAAGGTACTGATGGTGGATAACAAACCCATCGGATTTTGAGAAGCAAGAGTCAGCATGCCGGCAATGACAGGCTCGCCATTCACCATTTTTAGATTATCAAGACGCGCATGGAAACCCGAAAGCGACGGACCAATCATCATGGTAATTGGGTTGTTGATCGCCATGCTGATATCTCTCCAGGAGTTGTTCAAGTCCTGTAGCTCATCACAGCTGAAGGGGGTTTCACGCAATTCCCGTGCATATTTTTGGATGGTCTCGATAAGCACAGGAAGGTCCAAATTCAACCCAAAGTTGGCCATGCCTGCAGAACTGCCAAGCCCCGGCACCTGGGTGGTCAGGCCACGCAGGTCGCTGACAATTCCCTCATCGGTTCTCAGGATGAAATTCGTCTCCACGCGATCAGTATTATACTCGCTTATGCCCATTGCTAACCCAGGGAAACGGCCGGTGAGACGGTCAATATCGGCTTGGCAGCCAGACAGATTCAGCGGCTCTTCATCAACCGCTTCCATCAGCGCCAGCGTACCAGGATGTGTAGGTGTGCTCAGTTCATCCAGCAGGCGTGAAGAGGAGAGTAGTCCAGCACCGTAAGGTGTGAAATCATAGCGCTGTTCCAGCTCTGCCAATGCGTTGGTATCGTCAATATTGCTGTCAGGTAGTGTTTTTCCGAGCACTTGGTCTAGTAGCTCATCACTGGCATTTTCCGGTACTACCGATACGATCAGCTGCTGGTCCTTAATGACCAGAATTATCTTGAGTTGGCCTTCAGGCGTCAGAACCCAGTATTCGGTATCATTGGTAGTTGCCTTGCTCAGGGTAATATCGGCTTTCGTCAGGACGCGCTGCAGCGTGGTGCGGAAAGCTCCTTCATCCTGCAGCTCCATGCGCAAGACAGGCAAGATGCCCAACCCATAAAGCGCAGCCTGGGGACTCATTTTCATGCCGAGCGCATGGACATCTTCAATTGACTCTACACCGATCAGCTCTTCACCCAAGGCGATGGCTAGCGTCATGAATGTATATAGAACGTCATCGTCTTGAACATGAGGCAATGCAGCGCGCATTTCATCAAGGTCAGACTCAAAGGAAGTCATGGGCTGAGTGCTCTGATAGATAGCAAAGGCTTCCTGTTCCGATAGCGTTTCACGCGATGCCATGAAGTAGGGCGAATCAGCCGGAATATATTTCAGCATGGGAGCCGCATTGTTTTTCGGTGCTTCCTGATGTGAATCTGTAGCTGCTGGCTCGTTATCATCGCTGCAGCCGCTGATCAGGCCTGCACTGATCAAAGCAAGAGTAATCGCTATCGAAAGTTTGGTCTTCATCTGAAATCCGTCTTGTGTATGACAGGTTTTAATTTTAGGTTCGCCATTACGAACAGAACCCATGAAAATGAGAACCATACACGAGTGTTACTAAATTATCTTTAGGTTGAGTGTGTAAAAATATTTCTTAGCCGTAATTTTAATACTTACTTAACTAATTCATTAACCGCTGACTCAGATCATGTTGGTCGGCGTTAAGAATTAAAAAGCGTGCCGTTATTACGCTTGTTATAAGTAAACATAAAAATGGCCCTTGAGATTTTTGAATCCCAAGAGCCATATTCAAACGCTATGATGTCAATAACACCGCTATCTTATACTTCCTGGTACAGCTTGCTGCCTTCCTGGCGAAACTTCTCCGCCTGTTCCTCCATGCCGCGCTTAACTGACTCCGCGTCGCTTGCGCTGTCCGGCGTGCGGTCGCGGTAGGTATCACGGACTTCCTGGCTAATTTTCATCGAGCAGAACTTGGGCCCGCACATGGAGCAGAAGTGCGCGACCTTCGCCGAATCCTTGGGCAGGGTTTCATCGTGAAATTCACGCGCGGTGTCCGGGTCCAGCCCCAGGTTGAACTGATCTTCCCAGCGAAACTCAAAGCGCGCCTTGGAGAGCGCGTTATCGCGCCGCTGGGACGCCGGGTGGCCCTTGGCCAAGTCCGCCGCGTGGGCGGCAATCTTGTAGGTGATAATGCCGGTTTTTACATCATCCTTGTTGGGTAGGCCGAGGTGCTCTTTTGGGGTGACGTAGCAGAGCATTGCGCAGCCAAACCAGCCGATCATCGCAGCCCCAATGCCCGAGGTAATATGGTCGTAGCCCGGTGCGATATCAGTGACCAGCGGCCCAAGCGTGTAGAAGGGTGCTTCATCGCAGTACTCAAGCTGCTTATCCATGTTCTCTTTTACCAAGTGCATGGGCACATGGCCAGGGCCTTCAATCATTACCTGCACATCGTGCTTCCAGGCAATATGGGTCAGCTCGCCCAAGGTTTTCAGCTCTGCCATTTGCGCTTCGTCGTTGGCATCGGCAATCGAGCCGGGGCGCAGGCCGTCACCCAGTGAGAACGCCACATCGTACTGCTTGCAGATCTCGCAGATCTCCTCGAAGTGGGTGTAAAGAAAGCTCTCTTGATGGTGGAACAAGCACCACTTGGCCATAATCGAGCCGCCTCGGCTGACAATACCGGTTACCCGGTTAGCGGTCAGCGGCACATAGCGCAATAACACGCCCGCATGAATGGTGAAGTAATCCACGCCTTGTTCAGCCTGCTCGATCAGCGTATCGCGAAACACCTCCCAGGTCAGGTTCTCAGCCACGCCGTTAACCTTCTCCAGCGCCTGATAGATCGGCACCGTACCAATCGGCACCGGCGAATTGCGAATAATCCACTCGCGGGTTTCGTGAATGTTTTGTCCGGTGGAGAGATCCATGATGGTATCTGCGCCCCAACGGATGCCCCAGGTCATCTTGTCGACTTCCTCTTCAATCGACGAGGTGACCGCCGAGTTGCCCAGGTTACCGTTGATCTTGACCAGGAAGTTACGCCCAATAATCATCGGCTCACTTTCCGGATGGTTGATGTTGTTGGGGATAATCGCCCGGCCGCGAGCGACTTCATCGCGCACAAACTCTGGCGTAATCTCCTCCGGAATACTGGCGCCGAAGCTCTGGCCGCGATGCTGGTGGCCCAAGATTCGCTCCACCTCGGCATCGCCCAGCGCTTGGCGGCGCTGGTTCTCGCGCAGGGCGATAAATTCCATTTCCGGGGTGACGATGCCCTGGCGGGCGTAGTGCAACTGGGTGACATTCCCAGGCCGCCCGTCCTTTGTAGAGAGTGCCCGGCGCGGCGTGCGTTTTAAATCGAAGCGCAGTTGGGCAAGGGTCGGGTCGTTGGCGCGGCGCTTGCCGTACTCCGATGACAGCCCCTCCAGAAATTCGGTATCCCCGCGTTCCTCAATCCACGCCCGGCGAAGTTCTGGCAGGCCCTGGCGCAGGTCGATCTGTGCTGCGGGGTCGGTGTAGGGGCCGGAAGTGTCATACACCAGCAGCGGCGGGTTTTCCTCATCAATGCCGGTGGTCTTGGTGGGCGATAACGTGATTTCACGAAACGGCACGCGGATATCCGGGCGTGAGCCTTCAAGATACATCTTGCGCGAGCCGGGCAGCGGAGTAATAGCCGCAGCATCTACCTCGGCGGTTTCGGCAAGAAAGTGAGTCGTTTTAGCCATGAGTGTTCTCCCTATAGAGCGAGTAGGGAGGACAAGCGGGGAGAGACAGGGGCAGAACGATATTTGCCTGTAATATCTGCATGTCGCTTGATCCCTACGCTGGTCCTAACCAGATCAGGTTCAACGGGATCAGTGCTATTGAATCGGCACCATCTCAGCCGGCGTTACCGGCACCCCGTCAAGCGTTACGCACAGCCACAGGCTGCGCTAAAAGCAGTTTGGTTCAGCACTGAGATGGAATCAAGTCATTTAGTGCGGGCTAATTTTATGAGTAGCTTTGTCGCTTTTAGACGAAAGTACGGTTTAAAGTAGGTCAGCGAACTGAGTAGACGGAAACCGATGACTAGCGATTTTGCCATTGTGGGATGGGGTAGTTACCGACCCAAATATCAACTTACCTCCCTTACCCTTGATCATGAGCAGGGCTTTGCTCCCGGCTGGACCGAGCGCCAGTTTGGCATTGCTGTTCGCCACGTCGCTGGCAGTGATGAAACTACCTCTATGATGGCAGCCAGCGCAGCCCGAGAGGCACTGGCTAAGGCAGGGTGGGGTGAAAAGCTGCCTGATGTGATCATCGGCGGGTGTGGTGTGATGGAGCAGCCCATTCCCTCTACGGCCGCTCTGGTGCAGTATCATCTTGGTCTTGGGTACTCTGGCGTACCCAGTTTCGATGTCAATCAGACCTGCCTCTCCTTTATAGCCGCGCTGGACGTGGCTGCTATGGGCATTGCCTGTGGGCGCTGGAAGCGGATACTCCTGTTCGCCAGCGATATCGCCTCGGCGGGGTTAAACCCCAATGATCCCAAAACGCGCGCTATTTTTGGCGATGGCGCAGCGGCGTTGGCGATCGAAGCAAGCGACGATCAGCAGCAGGGGCTATATGGAAGTGCATCGGTCACCTATGGGGCACACCATGGCCTTGCCCAGCTACGCGCGGGCGGCACCAGGCTGCGCATCGAAGAGGGCTTCGAGGCGTTGAAGGAAGGTGCTTACTTCAAAATGGATGCCTTCGGAATTTTCAAGGCATCTGCCAAGACGCTACCTGGCGTCATCGATAAAGCCCTGGCGCAGGCTAATATCACCCGCGACGAGCTGAGCTGTGTGGTCTGCCATCAAGCTAGCGCGCCGGGCGTCGAGCATGTGCGGCGGCTATTTGCACCGCGCAGTGAGCGTGTGATCAATATCTTTGCCACCACCGGCAACCAGATTGCTGCCTCTATTCCCACTGTGCTTGCGCATGCGCTGACCACTGGTGCGGTCAAGCGGGGTGATTATCTTTTACTGCTGGGCACGGCGGCAGGCATAAGCGCCAGCGCTATGGTGCTGCGCGTATGAGTCGGCGTCTCTTGATCACTGGAGCCACTGGTGGGCTTGGCATGGCATTGGCCCGTGAGGCGCTATTGCGCGGGCACGAAGTTCGCGCAACCGGGCGCTCACACGCCGCAGGCGAGGTATTGACGGCACTTGGGGCTGAGTTTATCGCGGCGGATTTGACACACCCGCAAACCGATCTGGCGCAGTTTGTGGCAGGCATGGATAGCATCGTTCATGCCGCTGCCTTGTCAGCCAGCTGGGGGCCGAAAAAAGCCTTTGAGCGCCACAACGTGACAATGACCGAACAGTTACTCAACGCTGCGGCGCAGAGCGGCGCGTTACGCTTTGTGCTGGTCTCTTCGCCGTCGATTTTTGCCGCCTACCGCGACCGCCTTCTGATTGACGAGCAGAGCCAGCCCGCGAAGCCGCCACTCAATCACTACGCGCGCACCAAACTTGCCGCCGAACGGCTCGTTCTGGCGCCGCGGCGCGACGCTCTGCATTGTTGTGCCATTCGCCCCCGCGCGTTGGTCGGCCCAGGGGATCGCGTGATTCTCCCCAAACTTGCCGAACTGGCCGGGCGCTCGCGAGTGCCGCTACCCAGAGGAGGGCGAGCGCTGATCGAGCTGACCGACCTGCGCGATGCGGCATGGGCAATTTGTGAAGCCGAAGCCCGCACGCCACAACTTGCCGGGCAGGCGATCAATATTTCCGGTGGCCAGCCCGTTACGGTGCATGACGTGGCTTATCGGCTGGCCAGGGCACTGGGCAAATCCCCACGGTTCATTTCATTACCGGTAGGGCTAGCCCGTACGATGGCCGTGCTTCAGGAGCAGTGGGGAATGCTGACCCGCGCCGAACACGAACCGATGTTGACTCGCTACAAGTTGGCCACCCTTGCCTATTCGCAAACCTTTGACCTGGCGCCCGCCCGACACCTGTTGGGCTATCAGCCACGCTTTGATGCCATGGCCACATTGCTGGCGCAAGCGCAGCAGCTAGCTTTGCAGGAGGCTTCATGATTCGCGTTGGTTTTCGGTGGCTGGCGCGTGGCCTTTGCCGCCACCCCGAAGCCGCAACGCTCTCCGGCGGGCGTTTCAACCCGGTGGATTTTCCCGCGCTAGTAGGCGTGATTGAACATCCCACCCGCGGGTTGTTGCTGTTCGATACCGGCTACGACCCTGCATTTCTGGAGGCGACGACCCCTTTCCCGGAACGCTTCTACCGCTGGGCGACGCCAGTTGAGGTGGGCGCGGAACACGCCTGGCATACCTGGCTTGCCGCCCATGGCATCAACGATAGCGATATTACTGCGACCATTATTTCGCACTTTCACGGCGACCACGTTGCCGGCATGCGCCACTTGGCCGAGCGGCCCATCTACTGCGCCCGCGCTGGATTGACCGAGCTGCGCGCGCCCGGGCGTTTCAAACGGGTGCGTCAGGGGTTGCTTCCCGCGCTGGTGCCTCAGGCCGCTGATGCCAACGCCCGTTTTTTTGAAGAAGCCCCCGCGGTCACGCTGCCCAGTGGCTTTGCACCCTTCAGTGAGGGGCGCGATATTCTTGGCGATGGAAGCCTGTTGGCCGTCGAGCTGCCTGGGCACTGTGTGGGGCATTGGGGGCTGGCGCTGCGCACCACGCAGGATCAGCTCATACTGCTAGCCGCCGATGCCGTGTGGCTCGGCAAGTCGATTCATGAGCGCCGCCCGCCGCCACGGCTGACCACCGCGCTGTTGGGGAACACTCGCTGCTATCGGGCTACCCTTGCCAAGCTATGCGCTGCCGCCGAGCACAACACTGAACTTACCATTCTGCCCTCGCATTGTGCCGAGAGTGCGCAACGCTTTCGAGAGTCCCATGCGCGTTGACCAACTGGCTGCCGCCTGGATGCGCACCCGCCGGGCACTGCGTTTTTCGTCTAGCCAGCTGGAGGCGCGGCGTGCTCGCCAATGGAGGCAACTACAGCCGGTGCTGGCGCGCACTCCTGCGCTGGCGGCGGTTGCCTGGGGGCCGTGGGAAGCGGTCCCGATTACCGAAATAGCCGCTCTGCGCGCTGACTACGGCGCCTGGAACAGTCTTGGCCTGAGCACGAAAACGCTGCATGCCATGGCGGATGCCGCCGAGCAGGGCCTGGCAACGGGGTCGCTTTCAGCCGGCTGGTCGACCGGTAGCAGCGGTGCTGCCCGCGGGCTCTTTTTGGCCACTTCCAAAGAGCGTGCCGACTATTTGGGCCAGAGCCTGGCGCGGCTGCTGCCCGCTCGCGCGCTGCTGGCCCGCCAGCGGTTGGCCCTGCATCTGCGCGCCAGCAACGCTCTCTACAGTGATGTTCAGCGCAAGCGCTTCGTCTTTGGTCATTTCCCATTGAACGACTCAAACGAGCAGACGCGCAGCGCGCTGGAGGCGTTTGCACCCACGATTTTGATTGCGCCGCCTCATCGCCTGGCCGCACTGGCAGAGGCGGGCATGAACCTGCCGACATTGCGCCATCTGTTTGTGGGCAGCGAGCCAATGGGAGAGGCCGAACGCGACGCCATCACCACGCGGCTGGGGTGTGCATCGCGATCGATCTATCAAGCCACCGAAGGTTTTTTGGGTGCCGAGTGTGCCCATGGTCATCTGCATCTCAATGATCATTCGCTGATCATCGAGCTTGAACCGGTGCCCGGCACGCCGGGCTATCGGCCGATCATTACCGATCTGCGCCGGGTCAGTCAGCCCATTGTGCGTGTACGCGGCGATGACTATATAGAGCTTGGCGCCTCCTCCTGCCCCTGCGGATTTGCCGGACGCATCATTTACCCGCCCCAAGGGCGAGTGAGCGACGTATGGCGCTTCGCCCAATGCACCGTAACGCCGCCTCAGGTAGTCGCCGCAATGGAGAGTGCACTGGGTGGTGATGCACTCTGGCAGGCGGAGGCCCGGTTTGAGCGCGTGGTGTTGCATCTCTCGCCCCACTGCCTGGCCCGCGACGCCGAGCGTGCCAGCGCCACGCTTATCAGTAAGTGCCAATTGCCGGTGCCGGTTGAAGTGGTGCGTGACCTGACGGGCTGGCAAGGCCCCAAACGTCGCCGCGTAGTCAGCCATCATGGCTAGGCAGGTGTTGATTACCGGCGCGCGCTCGGTGGCGGCGCTTGAGCTTGCTCGTGATTTTTCCGCTGCTGGCTGGGAGGTGCACCTGGCGGACAGCGCCGCCGCGCGAATGGCACGCTGTTCGACGCTGCCCGTCCGGCTACATCGTCATCCCGCGCCTCGGCAGCAGGGCGGTGCGTTTCGTCAGTGGGTGAGGGCGCTGGTCGAGGAGTACCGTATTGAGCTGGTGATACCCACTTGCGAAGAGGTGTTCCATTTAGCGGCGCCCAGTTTGCATGACTGGCTGGGCGACCGACTAATGGCGCCTTCGCTCGAGACATTACGCACGCTTCACGACAAGCTCTGCTTCGCACGCCACTGCCAGCAAGCGGGGTTGCCGGTACCCGAAAGCCAGCCCATAGAGAGCGCCGACCAGCTCGCGACGTATCGCACGACCTGCCACGAATGGGTGTTTAAACCACGCTTTAGCCGCTTTGGTGATCGAGCGTTGATTGCCCCGAAGGCGGCTCGCTTTGCCCAGTTGTGCCTGGACCCCGCACAGCCTTGGATGGCTCAGGCGTATATCCATGGCGAAGAGGCCTGCTTTTACGCCGTTGCCCATCATGGCCAACTCACAGCGTTCAGTGCTTACTGCTCGCGCTGGCGAATGGCGGGCGGCGCCAGCTATGCGTTTGAGCCGCTAGACGCATCGCGCCATGCCAAGCTTCACACGCTGGCCATCCAGTTGGCGGCCAGCGCCAGGCTGCACGGTCAGTTCGCCTGCGATGCCATCTTTGATGTCAACGAGAGGCCCTTTCTACTTGAATGCAACCCGCGGGCAACCAGCGGTGTACACCTGCTTGGCGGCGCAGGGCACCTTGCCCGGGCGATGGGCGATGGTATACCGGCCCCCGATACGCCGCCCACCATACGCTACCTGGGCCCGGCCATGTGGCTGTTGGGCTTGCCTACGGCGCTCCGCCATGCCCGTTTGGCCCGTTGGTGGCGCTGCCTGCGGGCAGGCCGGGATGCGGTCTCTTCCCCAGGTGACCGCTGGGTACTGGTCGGTGCCCTGGCCGACGCGGCAGGCTTCGCGCTTAACGGCCTTCTTCACCAACACTCTACCAACGCCGCCACCACTCATGATCTGGAATGGAACGGCGAGGAGCTGCCCTGATGAGCTTTCCCCAAGCGGTGCTGGATGCGTGGCATCTGGTAGCCTTGTCTCGTGATATGCCGCGCGGAAAAGCGCGCAAGGTAATGTGCTGCGATACGCCCATCGCTCTTTTTCGGACTGACGAGGGCGTTGGGGCGTTAGTGGACCGCTGCCCTCATCGCAACTACCCGCTATCCGAAGGGCGTGTGATGAATGGCACACTGGAATGCCCTTACCACGGCTGGCGTTTTGCTCGCGATGGACGTTGCGCCGAGGTGCCGGGATGTCAGGTCGAAACCGCCTGCGATGCGCGCCTGGCGGCAACGCCATTGCGGGTACTGGAGCGTCATGGAGGGATTTTTGTCGCGCTCTCGGATGCCGCGCCCGCTGAACCAGCATTCCCACCGGATCTAGGCAATCCGGCGCTGGATCACTTCTGGTGGCAGCAGGGCACTTGGCGGGGGCGCGCCTTCGATGCCATCGAAAACGTGATGGACCCCTTCCATACCAATCACCTGCATCACGGCTTTATCCGTCGCCGTGATAAGCGTTTGCCCGTGGAACTCATTGTTACCAGCCATGGCAACGGAATAGATATGAAAATTGAGCAGACCCAGCCTGATACGGGCCTGATGTCACGGTTTCTCGAGCGCGACCGCTCGCACAGCGTCTCGCGCTACTACCCGCCCACCACGGTGCAGGCGCGCTGGGAAGGTGATACGCAACTGACGCTCTGCGTCACGGCGATTTTTACGCCGGCAACCAAGGACACCTTTACGCCCTTTGCCTGTTTTTCAACGCCTAACGGAATGGCGCCTGGCTGGCTCAAACAGGCTGCCATTCGTCTGTTTCTGGCCCCAGTCGTTGCCCAGGACCGCAAAGCCCTGGAACGTCAGCACGAGGTGATGAGTCACTTTGGTCAGCCAAAATTCATCTCAGGCCCAGGCGATATCCTGAAAACTCGCTTGCACCACCTCTGGATGGGCGAGACGCTGCCCAAAGGGGAAGACCCGGCCGTGAAGGTAATGCTTTAAAGAGGGCACGCGTTGCGACTATTCGGCCAGCGTCAGCCCCATTTGCCAGAAGTCGATTTCCAGACGGGTTGCATCGCGGAAAATTTTGCTGAGCTCATTAAAGCGAGCAGGGGTGACGTCGGCCAAGCGTGCGTCCAGCCATTCAAGCTCGGCGCGCATTGCGTCTTGAAACTCCTCGCCTTCGTACATGGCAATCCAGGCGTCATACGCGTTATCCCCACCGCGCACCGTAGTGCCCTGGGCGTTGAGCCAGTTGGCAATTTCACCGTAACCCACCAGGCAAGGCGCAAGCGCCACGTGTAGGTCGAGCAGATCACCACGATTGCCGGTATCCAGCACGTAGCGGGTATAGGCCAGGGTCGCCCGCGCTTCGGGCAGCTCGGCAAGCTCCTCTTCCGAAATACCCCATTCGCGGCAAAAGCCGAGATGCAGCCCAAGCTCCACATCCACGATGGCTTTCATACCTTCATGAGCCTGGCGCAAGTCGGCAAGGGTGGGGCTTTTATAAGCGGCCAAGGCATAGGCACGGGCGAAATGAATCAAAAACAGGTAATCCTGCTTCAGGTAGTGGCGAAATGACGCTTCAGGCAGCGTAGCGTTGCCAAGCTTTTGCACGAAGTCGTGCTCGATATAAGCGCGCCAGTCGTCCTGGCAAGCGGTGGTGAGATCGGTAAAGCAGTAACCCATACATCCTCCAGAGTAGTGATCCGAAGGGCAGGCGAAAAGATCGAGGAAATGGCGCGGAGGGTGGCTTGCGATCATGAGAGAGCTAGCCGGCGCCATCGCTTGATCCCTACGCCGGTACCCGCGCTGCAAACTTATGTAAGCAACAGCGCATTAGCCGGATCAGGTTCAGCGGGACCAGCGCTTGGCGCTCTAAAAGAGCATGCCCTACGCCATCTCAGCCGGATTCACCGGCACCCCGTCAAGCAGTATCCAGCGCAGTGTAGGAGGCGAGTGGGGGAGATGCAAGAGAGCGGAGGAGGGTGCTACGTGTTAATTTGAATTGATTATGTCTATCAACACTCATCATTAAAGCATAATGCAATCAGGAAGTACCGCCATTGACTACTGATAACAAGACGGGTTGGGAAGCCTTCTATTGCGCCAATCAGATGCGAGCCACCTCGCCGCTATTACGACGCGCTTTGGGGGAGGAATGCTTACCCAAAGGCAACGGCCATGCTATCGATTTAGGCTGCGGAGGCGGCATCGAAACCGCGCTACTGCTGAAGTCGGGTTGGAAGGTGTTGGCTATCGACAAAGAGCCCAACGCCATTGCGCGAGTTGAAACACTGAAAGCTGAATTACCCAGCCCTGATCCATGCGGGGCTAAGCCTACCGTTCTGCGAGCCTACGCATTTTCCCGCGTTATGGAACATGATCCTTTCAGCGCTTGAGCCGGGAGGCTTATTTATCGGGCACCTCTTCGGTAACCGGCACGAGTGGGCCAAGCATTCAACAATGAGCTTTCATTCGACACAAGAAGTAGAAGCCCTTTGCAACGGTTTGGAGGTCGAGCTTTTTCGCGAAAGCGAAGGTGAGGGCGGGCTGGTAACGCACCACTGGCATCGGTTTGATCTGATTTTGCGAAAGCCAATGGTTTAATTGAATCGCCTTATTGAATGTGGGGGTTGCCACGTGCCTTAATTGCTTAATATCCCAAGCATTACCTCACTTCAGCGCCCGTCATCGCGGCATGGAGCCCTATTCCCTGAAAGCGAATGAAGAAGCGAATCCAATAGCAATATGTCTTCTCAGTACGAAGGCTATAGCGTTTTACCCGCAAGGTTGCCTGAACCCTATCCATTGGCTTCATGGGGTATCCCTTTGTATTAATCTTTATATGTGTTTATGCACAGTATTATTGAGAATGACAAATCGTGCCAGCATGCGAATTTTGGATAGGAAGCCAAAATTTACTTTGCTAGCAATAGAATCAATGAGGTAGATTTGATCAGAGCGGCTAGATAACCTCAATGAACGCGCTGACGCGTTCATTGAGGTTATGCCGCTGGCTATATAATCACTGTTAGGCGCTAATCAAAAAAGGAGTTTCTATGTATTTTGACTATCTCGAAGAGCGAGAAAAGAATGGATCTTTCTATATCGTCGCCGTTGATACACAAAGCAAAAAAGCATACATAATCAATAACACCGCAATCATCCAAACCACCGAGAGTAGCGATGGTTTCAAGCTAGCAATATCTGTTAATCCTGACAGGTATGTATATAGAGAAAAGCTCCAATCAAAAAAAGAAATGGAAGATCGGACAAATGAAATGAGCAAGCTAATAATGAGCGCAGACTTTAAAACAAATAGCATTCACCGCGCCTAACAAATGGTTCAAATCGCCCGTTTCCCTCACTGGGACGGACTAAAGCCAGCCCCTTAATCAAACGTTAGAGCTTTTTATGATTATTGAGCTAAATTTAAACACTGAAAATCAGAATCATCAGGGTTTACTTTCTTCGTTGGTCGAAAACTCTGAGGAATCAGTCCTCTGCTCTGGCTGGTTGAAGATTGAGGGTGTGAGGCGTCTGGAGCCTTCTATCCGGAAGGCCGTCAGCAAAAAGTTTTCAGTATCTATTATCTCTAATGTTGCTCACACACAAAAACGTGCGGCGAAACTGATCAAAAAATGGCCATCCGTTCAGCATTTTATGACGAAGCAAAATGCCAGAACATTGCATTCAAAAATCTACTATTTCCGTACTGGAAAGAAGTTTACTGCTATCGTCGGGTCAGCGAACATCACGGAGGGCGGCTTGGTGTCGAGTGACGAAGCTAGCCTTAAGATTTCAGGCACTGTTGAAGATGATTTTCATTCAGAGATTAAGACTTACCTAGATAATTTGGCGAGCCAACTACAATAAGGCTCTAACCAATCACGCAAGGCGGACGCGCGGGGCGTGCCGCTTCGGT
>NZ_JBQTDC010000021.1:0-73090 GCF_052353045.1 Halomonas sp. AOP7-B1-5
ACCGCGCGGTGGCCTTTTTACTAGGCGCCCTCCCTTACGCGCGTGGTTTAGCCCAGAATCTTGCCGGGGTTAAGCAGCCCTTTAGGGTCCAACGCCAGCTTCATGCGCTTCATCAGGGCGATCTCTTCGGGTGTGCGCGAGATATGCAGGTAATCGCGTTTTTCCATACCCACACCGTGTTCAGCAGAGATCGAGCCGTTATAGGCGGCAAGCGACCCATACACCACGTCTTCTACCTGATGGCGGCTGTGCGGGCTGGCGTCGCGCACGGTGATCATGATATGCAGGTTGCCATCGCCCAGGTGGCCAAACACCACTAGCGCGCCGGTTTCCGGCCACTGCTCCTTCAACTTGCTCTCAAGCGCGGTCACGTACTCATCCATATGGACGATCGGCAAGCTGACATCGTACGAGAACATCGGGTTGAGTTCGTGTACCAGGGTTTCGATGTCCTCGCGGACTTCCCAGATGCCCTGGCGCTGGGTATTGGAGTTGGCAAGCACCGCATCGGTGATCAGCTCGGCTTCCAGCGCCTGTTCCAGCACGCGGGCGAATGCCTCGGCTTCCTGCTTTTCATCTGAACCCAGCGTTTCGATGATGGCGTAAAACGGTGAGTCGGTAGCCAGCAGCGCGGTGTGCTTGGTGGTTTCAGACGTCATCAGGGTGTAGTGGTTGTTCCACAACGCTTCAAAGGCGCTCAGGCTGTTGGCGAGCTCTTTTGAAACCAGTTTGAGCAGCGTGGTCAGCGCATTAAAGGACGGCACAGCGACCAGCGCGGTCTGCTCACTGGGCATATTGGGATGCAGGCGCAGTACGGCGCGGGTGACGATCCCCAGGGTGCCTTCGCTGCCAATAAACATCTGCTTCAGATCGTAACCGGCGTTGTTCTTCAGCATGGTGTTCATCGAGCTGACCACGGTGCCGTCGCTCAGGACGACCTCTAGCCCCAGCACCTGCTGGCGCATCATGCCGTAGCGGATAACCCGAATGCCGCCGGCGTTAGTGGCGATGTTACCGCCGATGGTGCAGGAACCGCGGGCACCCAAATCGAGCGCGAACTGCATGTCGATCTCTTGGGCAGCTTCCTGAACGCGCTGAAGTGTGACACCCGCCTGTACCTGCATGGTCGAGCCGACCGCATCGATGTTTTCGATCTGGTTCATCAGCTCAAGGGACACCACTAGCTCATTGGGGCTGGCAACGGCGCCGTGTACTACACCGGTTAGCCCGCCATGCGTCACCACGGCCTGCTTGGCGGCATGGCACTTGGCCATCACCTGACTAAGCTGCTCGGTGGATTGCGGCCGAATGATCGCTTTGGCTTCGCAGGGCGCTTTGGTGAACCAGTCGACGCTGCGCTGCGCGACATCGTCACCCAGCAGCACACCCGTTTTGCCTACGATGTTTTCAAGCTCTTTAATCAGCGTGTCCATTGTCTGTTCCTGTCTTGGCCGGTCGGTGCGATGAGAAGATTCGTTATTTTACGCAAGCGATGGGAATGCATCATCGGGAAGATCGTTTTAACGTTCCGGATTTGCCTGGGCGATGAGGCTATCCTCAACCGGGCATTTGCTCAAGTCTTGGCCCTGAAACGCTTTTTTTATTGCCAGCGCGAATAGCCAGTAGGCTCTAAGACGAATGGCAGGGTTACAATCAATTATTTGTTCGCTAAAACCAATATGGTATAGATGACGCGCCTATTAAGGACACCCCCTTTTCACACTATAAAAAAATCGATCACTTCAAGGAGATCACGTGGACACCTCTGCACTTTCCAGCACGCCCCGCACCCTGTTTAAACGCGCAACCCTGGCCTTAGCCTGCGCTAGCCTTCTGGGGCTTTCGCTTGCAAGCCACGCCGACGTGCCAGAGACCAACCTGCGTTTGGCCCACGTGGTGAATAGCGATGATACCTACCATATTGCCGCCACGCGCTTTCAGGAGCTGCTGAGCGAAAAAAGCGACGGTGCGATTAGCGTCGAGATTTTCCCTAATGCCTCGCTTGGCGATGAGCGCACCTTGCTTGAAGGCATGCAGATCGGCACGGTAGATATGGGCGTGATTACCAACGGCCCGGTGGCGAACTTTGTCGATGAGTTTTCGGTGTTCGAGCTGCCGTTCCTGTTCCCCACGCAAGAAGCTGCCTATGAAGTGCTGGATGGCGAGATAGGTCAGGAGATTCTCGGTAAGCTCGAAGGCGTTAACCTGAAAGGGCTGGCTTTTGCTGAGCGCGGCTTTCGGAACATCACCAATAGCCGCAACGCGATCAACACTCCAGATGACCTCGATGGGCTGCGCCTGCGCGTGATCGAAAACGAAGTGTATGTGGATACCTTCCGCACGCTGGGCGCCAACGCCGTGCCCATGGCCTGGACCGAAGCGCTGACCGCCTTACAGCAGGGCACCATTGATGGCCAGGAAAACCCGATCAACGCCATCTACGCCTTTAACCTGGCCGAAACTCAGAACTACCTGACCATGACGCGCCACATCTACGCGCCGGCGCTTTTCGTGATGAGCCTGCCCAAGTGGAACGCCATGCCCGAAGAGGTCCAGACGCTAGTGCTTGACGCCGCGCGCGAGGCTTCAACCTACGCCCGCGAGCAGAATGCCGAGATGGAAGCCGAGCAGCTGGCGGCGCTGGAAGCCGCAGGCATGGAAATCAACGACTCGCCGGATATCGAAGCGTTTCAGACGGCCGTTGCCCCAGTGTATGAAAAATACGGTCAGCAGTTCGGTGACTACCTTTCCCGTATCCAGGAGGCTTTGCAGTAAGTGGCCACTTTGTCTCAAACGTTGTTAACACCGCTGCGGCTGATCGAGCGCGGGCTGGATGGCATCATCCAGCCTGTCGTGTTTATCGGCATGGCGGCTCTGATCGGGGTGATCACGCTGCAGATCGTCTCGCGGGTGCTGTTTACCGCGGTCGGCTGGACCGAAGAGGTCGCCCGTTTTCTGCTCATCTGGATTACCTTTCTGGCCGGTACGCTGGCTTTTCAGCGCGGGCATCATATTGCCGTTACCTTTGCCGTCGACGCGCTTCCCGCTCGTTTACGTCAGGTAGCGCGGATCCTGGCCGTGATGGCGGTTATCGCCTTTATGATCACGCTGGTGGTGATCGGTTATCGCTATATGCAGGTGCAGAGCTTCCAGAAATCCGCCTCGCTGCGCGTGCCGATGTCGTACGTGTATGCCGTGATGCCTATCAGTGCGGCCATCATGGCCTGGTATGCTCTAATCGATCTGCTTGAGCTGGTACTTGAAGGCAAACCCTCGCAGCCCATGGGAGAACAGACACCATGACCATGCTGCTATTTGGCCTGTTCTTCCTGTTTATGCTGATGGGCGTGCCGATTGCCTTTGCGATTGGCGCAAGCACCCTGTATGCCCTGTACCAGTCGGGCGTGCCGCTGATGGTGGTGACCCAGCAGATGTTCCAGGGCATCAACTCGTTCGCGCTGGTGGCGATTCCCATGTTCATTCTTGCCGGTGACTTAATGGCTCAGGGCAAGGTGAGCGAGCGGTTGGTGAGTTTTGCCGATTCGCTGGTGGGCTTTATGCGCGGCGGGCTTTCGATTGTATCGGTCATGGCGGGCATGTTCTTTGCCGCTATTTCGGGCTCGGGGGCGGCCACCACAGCGGCGGTCGGTTCAAGCCTGGTGCCGGAGCTCAAGCGTAAAGGTTATGACCCCGCCTCGGCGGCCAGCCTGATCGCCGCTAGCGGCACCATCGGCGTGGTTATCCCGCCATCAGTACCCATGATTATCTACGCAGTCATCGCCCAGCAGTCGGTGTCCAAGCTGTTTTTAAGCGGTTTTTTACCCGGCTTGGCCATGGGCTTGGGGCTGATGGCCATTGCTATCACGCAGGCCTATAAACGCCAGTATCCCAAGGGTACGCCGCTTTCCATCACCACTATCTTGCGCACCTTCAAGGCGGCAAGCTGGGGCTTGATGACGCCGGTGATTATTCTGGGGGGTATCTTCACAGGAATCTTCACGCCGTCTGAAGCGGCGGTGGTGGCCGTGAACTATGCACTGTTGGTGTCACTGTTCATCTATCGCGATTTAACCCTGCCCCAGGTATATCGCCTGCTGATCCGTTCAGCCATGACCACCGCGGTGATCATGCTGGTAATCGCCATGTCGGCAGTGCTGAGCTGGACACTGTCTAGCTGGCAGGTGCCCGGCGCTATCGCCCAATCGGTGCTCTCGCTCTCAACCAACCCACTGATCATCATGCTGCTGGTGGTCGCCGTCATTTTGCTGACCGGCGTGTTTATCGAAACGGCAAGCGCGCTGATCATCCTAACGCCGGTGCTGCTACCGCTGGTGCTGCAGTTGGGGATCGACCCGATTCACTTCGGTCTGATTATAGTGGTAGGGCTCTCGATAGGTATGATTACCCCACCGGTGGCGATCAACCTGTACGTTGCTTCTTCCGTCACGCAGCTGCCGCTTGAGCGCATTACGCGGGCCATTGTGCCGTATATGCTGGGCTTGATCGGGGTGCTGCTGTTAGTCGTCTACGTGCCTATCTTTATGGGCTGGTCGGGTCATTAACCGCGCCTAAGCGTTCAAAAAAGGGGCCAGCTACCGGCTCCTTTTTTGCTTAAGCCGATGCTAGTTAGTGCCTTTCGGTCTGACACGACTTCCTAAACTGGCCGGGCGTGATGTCAAACAGCTGATAAAAGCAGCTACGAAAATGAGACATGCTTACAAACCCTGCCGCCACCGCTATTTCAGCAACGGGTTTATTAGTTTGCTGAAGTAGCTGGCGGGCGCGGGTTAGACGTAGCTCCATATAGTAGCGAGACGGGCTAGCGTTCACGTAGTTACAAAATAAGCGCTCTAGCTGACGTCTAGAAATATTGACCCAGTTCGCTATTTCAGAGATGGAGAGAGGTTCCTCGATATTATTTTTCATTAGCTGCAAGGACGTCTTGAGCTTTTCTGGCAGGGTTTGATTCTGATCAACCGAAATAGTGGATATGTCAGGCGAGTCCAACCCTTTATCACAGCTAAGCATCTCTTCAACGGCGCTGGCTACCTCATTGCTGCAATCCGCTCTTACGACTTCTAGCATCATACTTAAAGAGCTACTAGCGCCTGCACAGCTCAGCCGATTACGGTCCACAATGAAGCTGCGGGTCGATATTGATACTTCCCAGAATTCTTCTAGCATCATTGCCCGCCCGTCGGGGTGGTAGGCACACTGGTAGCCATTTAATAGGCCTGCTTCTGCAAGAAAGTAAGCTCCATTCCACAACCCCCCCAGCACCACTCCGTGGCTGTCAGCACTTTTTAGCTTATTACGTAAAAGCGCTGTCGTTTTGGGCCTTACCCGAAGCCCACCGCACACTATCAAGACATCCAACGGCATATGATAAATATCCAGCGCCGCTAGAGAAATATCGTTTTTAACTTCGATACCTACGTCAGAAACAGTCACTCCCTCCTCACTGCCCACCACTAACACCTCGTAAACCGTTTTCGACTTCATCAAGTTAGTGGTGATCAGCGCATCAACTGCGCCTGTAAACGCCATCAGAGAAAAATTTTCAAGCAATAAAAAAGCTATCCTCTTCACTTTTTTTTCACTAGCATGAGAAGTTTCTGATGCGAGATAAGCCATATTCTTATTCTTCAATAAGCTTGAAACGTTATCTTTCATATTGAATCTCTCGCAATAGCGACACCATAACTAACTATATTAAAAATAAAGGCTAACATTTTTTAATTAAAAGCATTTTATAATTTATATCAATATAGTTTAGTCTACGCTGGCATTAGGCATTCAAAATATCTAGCCGTAGAATAATGGCACACTTCAGAAACTTCAGTTTTTTCAAGTAAACATCAGCTTACATAGCCGAGCAACCTCGGTAAATAAAGCGCTAATGGCGGCCAGTAAGTGGTGATTAGCATTACAGGCAGAGCGGTAAATAACATCAAGCTCAGTGCGGGGCGGATCGCTTGAGAGACACCAACCTCGGTGACTTGGCACGACATGAAAAGAATCGGTGCCATGGGCGGACTGTTACAACCAATCACCACACTGGTTCCAATGATCGCTGCAAAGTGGATCGGATCAATCCCGAGCTGTGCTACCACCGGCACTAACAAAGGGCTGGCAATCGCAATCACGCTCACATCGTCCATGATCATGCCGATCATGATCAGGAACACATTTACCATCAGTAAAATGACAATCTTGTTCTCAAATGTGTCCAGCAGGAAAGTGGTCAGTTGCTGGGGTACACCTTCCAGGGTGAGGATACGACTGACAATAAACGAGAAGAAAAGAATGATGATTATGATCCCAGATGTCGTGGCAGCAGCCACCATACACTGCAGGACTTTTTTGAGATTGAGCCCCTTGTAAACGAACATGCCTACGGGAATGGCATAGACTACGGCAACAGCTGCCGCTTCGGTGGGAGTGAAGATGCCACCATAAATACCACCGAGTATGATTATTGGCAGCATCAAGGCCGGAATGGCCTTCCAACCGGTATCACCAATTGCCTTGGCTCGTTCGTTAAACGGCATTTTTTCACTGACGATCCCTGGTGTCAGCCGTATTCTAATCGCGTTATAAACGCATAGAAAAAATATCAATAATATGGCGGGGCCGATAGTGGCAAGAAAGCTTGCAGCAACCGATTGACGGGTCACAATAGCGTAAAGAATCATGGTGATACTAGGTGGTATCAATAGCCCTAATAGCGATGAGATGCCCAGCAGCCCGGCAATGTACGGTTTTTCATAACCATGTTTTTGCATGGGGCCAACCATAATGGAACCTATGGAGGCCACTGCGGCGGAGGCAGTGCCGGAAATCGCCCCAAAAATACCGCAAGCCACAACCATAGACGATCCCATTCCAGAGCGGGAGCGTCCAGTCAGCGCTTCGACAAATGCTACCAGCCTGGCGGCCAATCCGCCCGACTGCATAAGATAGCCGGTCATGATGAATAAAGGCAGGGCAATAAGAATAATCGAGTTAATCGAAGAAAAGCCTGTTGTGGCAAGAAAAGCTACGTCGACATCATATAAGAAAGCTAATGTTGCAACCATTGCGGCGAATGAAAACACCACTGGCACACCCACTAACATTAATAGAACTACCACGGCAATGGCTATTAAAGCACCCATAATCTACTCCTTCAAATAGCACTACCGCTTAGCCGGTGTACTACTCTTCTTGTGGCAACTTAAAGTCCGGATCTCATTAACGAGATCCCTGACCAGATATAGAGTCATGAAAACAGCGGCGATCAGTAGACTAGCCTGCGAAACATAAATAGGTATCGAGAACACAGGTGTTGTCTGATTGCGCTTAAGGGCCCACTGGAATAGCTCATTGCTCCATGAAATAAAAAGCCCCGCCATCAGGATAGAAATTACGGTGGCGGCAATACGAAAGATCACGACAACTTTCTCGTTTTTAACAATGACCGGAATAAAGTCTGCCTGTAGATGAGCGCCTTCCTTAGATGCCAGCATAGCGCCCAGCATGTAAAACCAGATAACGGCTATTAGAATCAACTCTTCCATGCCGAAAAAAGCGATCCCTAAGTACGAACGTGCAATAATGCCTACTACAAAAGCTAATGCGACAAACACCCCTATAATCGACACAATAGGTGTAATAACTCTGTCGAGCAGCCAATCAATGCACTTGAAGATGATCATAGTATTTCTCAGCTCCGTAATGATCTGGATATAAAACAAGGGCAGAGTCAGCGCTGACCCTGCCCTTATAATCAATTTTCCAGTTGAGTGTGACTGAGAATTTCCTGAATCAGCTCAGAACCAAATTCATCCTCGGCCTGCTGCCATACTTCTTCGCGCACGTGTTTTGCCAACTCGGTCAGTTGCTGGTCGGATAGTTCGATGTACTCCATGCCCCCTTCTTGTGCCGTGGCAATCCAGTACTCATCTTCGGCCTGGGCATCAGCAAACTGTTGGTCAACGACCTCATAGGCTGCAGTCGCTACAATTTGCTGATCCTCTTCGTCTAACGACTCCCAGGTATCCTGATTCATCATCAGCGCAGCTTGGCCGAAAAAGTGTTTGGTGTGCACAAAGTAATCGAGGATTTCGCCAAAAAATTCGTAATCCCAATAAATGATGTTGCCAGCGTCGCCATCCACTACGCCTGTTTGAATGGCGGTATATACCTCATTCCAGTCAAGCGGCACCGAATGGTAGCCCATCGCTTGTACAGTTTGCGGTACAGGAAAGGCGGGGATGGCGCGCACTTTCAATGCTTTCGACTGGGCTTCATCGAGACTTAACGCATAATCGCCACGAGTCGCGACGCCTGTGAACCCCCATGGATAAGACCCAAACATCTTAAGGCCCATATCGGTGAAGATCGGTTCAACGACCTCGTTCATCCATCCACCACGTTCCCACGCTGCCTGTGCTTCCTCCCAATCCAAAAATAAATAAGGTAGCGACATTACGCCAACGCGGTTGTCGTAGGTAGTCGGGGCAGTGGCGATTACCATGTCGACACCGCCCATTAGCATATGGTCGAAAACCTCGCTGACGTTGCCAAGCGCGCCTTGGTGAAATACTTGGGCCGTCATGCGTCCATTGGAGCGCTCTTCGATCAAATCAGCCCACCTCTGCATGCCTCGCCCTGCCGGAGAATCAGCAGTATCCTCTGCATTTACCATCCGAAAGCGGTAGGTATCATCGCTCGCTATAGCTACGCTGGGAGTTATCAAAGCAGAAGCAATGAGGATATTCATAATAGTGCTGTGTTTGAGCTTTAATGAAGCTTTCATTTATTAGCAGCCTTTTTGTAGTGGAAATATTGTAATCTGGCGTCTTTCGTTATCTTTTTATTACAGCTATGCGTTTAAATTACTTTGGTGAGATAAGTAGTGGAAACGACATTTTTGACTAACAAACCACAACCCTGTGTTATGGATGAAAAGATTTACTTGGCTTTGCAGGGCTGTCTTTCCAGGTGCCTAACTGGAAAGACAGATGCGTAACAGGCGCCTTGAGTAGCTATCCCTTGCTTTATTTAGGTGAGCTTGATCCAGGTTGTCTTGAGTTCGCAGTACTGATCATGGGCATAAATAGATTTATCACGCCCGCCAAAACCAGATTGTTTGAATCCGCCAAACGGCGTGGTGATATCGCCTTCCCCGAAACAATTTACCGTTACAGTGCCAACACGAATTGCCGCTGACATACGATGCACGGTATTCAGGTCGTTACTCCAAAGTGATGCTGCTAAGCCGTAGCAGGTGTCGTTGGCGAGAGCGATAGCTTCTTCTTCAGTATCAAATGCCATTACCGCCAGCACCGGGCCGAAAATCTCTTCACGCACAATGGTTGATTCAGGGGTGGCATCATCGAAAATCGTCGGTGGCACGAAGTAGCCGCCGCTCTCTTCGCGAACCCGCTCACCGCCGGTGAGCAGTGTAAGTCCTTCTTGTTTGGCTGTTGCGATATACGAAAGCACTTTCTCCATGTGAGCTTCCTCGACTAAGGCGCCGAGATTGACCTCAGGATCCAGAGGGTCACCCAGTTTCCAATCACTTTCCAACTGGGCCAGCACTTCCTTGAGCAAGGCGTCCTTGATGGAACGGTGCACAATCAGTCGCGAACCCGCTGAGCAGTTCTCACCCATATTCCAAAAAGCGGCGGCGAGAACGTTACTGGCTACCGTCTTAAGATCGCGAATATCGGGCATTACTACCTGAGGGTTTTTACCACCACACTCCAACAAGACTTCTTTGAGGTTGCTGGCTGCCGAGTATTCAAGGAACATGCGCCCCACCTCGGTGGAACCCGTAAAGCCCACTAAGTCGATATCAGGGTGCATGCCGATTGCCTGGCCAGCCGTTGACCCCATGCCGGGTAGGACATTGAGCACCCCTGCAGGTACGCCTGCTTCAAAGGCCAGCTCAGCCATGCGAGTGGTACTCAGTGACGTCAACTTGGCAGGCTTGAGAATCACGCTGTTTCCCGTGGCAAGCGCTGGCCCCAGCTTCCAGCCGACCATCATGGCCGGAAAGTTCCACGGCAACACCGCGCCCACTACACCGATCGGTTCGCGAGTGACGATGGAAAGCACGCCGCTCTCGGTGGGCGTCACGGCATCGTTAAGCTTGTCGATGGCTTCGGCATGCCAGCGAATGGTATTGGCGGTATCAGGGATATCAACATTAAAACACTCACTGATTGGCTTACCGGCCTCAATGGATTCGAGAACCGCCAACTCCAAGCAGTTTTCTTCAATAAGGTCGGCGAAGCGCTGCATGATCACTTTTCGCTCGGCGGGCGCCATTTTCGACCAGACACCCTCTTCAAAGGCTCGGCGGGCAGCCTTGACGGCAATGTCTACGTCGTCAGCTTCACACGCAGCCAGCTGGGTAATAACCTTCCCGGTGGCAGGATTAAGGGTGTCGAAGGTCTTGCCTGATTTTGCTGGCACGAACTGCCCATCAATGAAGGCCAGATTGCGGTATTCAAGCTGTTCAAGCTGCTGTGTGATATCCGATTGAGTGAGGGTGTTGGACATTATTTTACTCCCGTATTGGTCTCTCGAGTGCGCATGTCTTTTTGCGCCGTATAGTTATTTATCGATTACTTAGCGCTCAATTCCGGCTCGCCACTCCTTCCAGGCAAGGGTTCTACGCACCCCGATCCCCAGCATAGGCTCGGGTGGGTTGGCTGCCGGCTTGGGCTGTTTCAACATGATATTAAGCAACTCGCTATCGACGCCGACTGCGTATTCGGCGATCAGCTTGCCGGAGATGGTGCCGCCAGTCAGCCCCAAGGCGTTTTGACACAAGGCGCTGAACACGCCGGGGGCGAGCTCACCAAACGGTCTGCCATTGTTGCGGGTCAAGCATAAAGCCCCCCCCCATGTGTATTCGAAACTCGCGTCCGGCAGCATAGGAAAGCGCCGTTTAAAGGCGCGCAGATGGGCGAACCGCGCCTTTGCCAACTGGCGAGCATTGGTACTGACGTTAGGGTTATAAGTGAAGGAGTTTCGAATGCAGATACGTCCATCTCCCATGCGTCGGACCGTTGTACCCATCGGGTCTGCCGGTATCAACGCCCAGCTATCGTCGCCACCCAGCCTGTCGCACTCTGCATCACTCAACTGACGCGTCAAACTACTGTAGGTGTAAATCGGCAGCAGACGACCTTTGAGCCCCAGTTGTTCGAACTGAGCGGCATAGGCATTGTTGGCCAGCACCAGTCTGGGTGCCTCAATACAGCCCTGATCGGTCACTAGCACATGAGGCTTGCCTACTTCTATATGGCGTACCGGGCTGTCCTCAAATAAATGCACATTTTCGGGCAGGTTCTGGCTCAGGCCTCGTACTAACGCCGCTGGCTGAACCAGCACGCAGCCGGGAGTATGTACGCCAGCTTTATAGAAGCGCGTACCGGTAATCGCCGCCATGTTATCAGCGCTTAATTCGCGGTAAGGCTCGCCCAGCGCAGAAAGCCCCTTGGCAAACGTTTCCAGCACACGGATGCCTTGATCTCTCGCCGCGCCATGCAGTTTTCCCTGCTCGCGCCAATCGCAGTCAATAGCGTGGTGCCGCACGATCTCGCGCATGTAGTCGATTGCGCCCCGGTTAAGGCGCATCTGCTCAAGATCATGGGTCCGGTCGCCAGTATAGTCGTGAGAGTTTATGTCATGCGGCAAATCGATCATGAATCCCGAATTGCGCCCAGCAGTACTGAAGCCGACACGCCGAGCATCAATCAGAGCGATGCTGTCGTTTGGCTTCAATTCGGCCAGGCGCCGAGCCGCCGCCAATCCGGCCAGTCCAGCCCCCAACACCACCCAGTCGGCACGTACATTGCCGAGAAGCGGCGTACTTGGGGGAGGTGGAGGTAAGGTTTCATACCAGCCACAGCGTCCATCATCCTGAGGAAGAAACTTGCATTGCAGCTTCATGAGAAGTGCTCCACAGCAAGGTGTCAGCGGCGGCAGGCAACTAACGCATCATAGGTCTGCTTGAGAACAGCTTTCTCTTGCTCGTTCAATGACAGCAGCGGACGTCGCGCCGGGCCGACGGGCAGGTCAGCCAGCTCACAGCCATATTTGATGTATTGACAAAACTTGCCACCCTGCTCCAATAGATTGAGCATCGGTAGCAGCCTCGTGGCCAGTTCCCGCCCAGCGATGAAGTCCTTGTCTATGACGCACGCCTTATATAGAGCGACGTGCTCAGGGGCCAGAAAGTTGGAAGCACCCGCCACCCAGCTTCGGGCGCCCCACACGAAGAACTCCAGCACCTGGTCATCCATGCCGCAGCTTAGCTGCAGCTGATCGGCGTGTTCGGTGGCTAAAGCATGCATACGCTCGATAGAACCCGTACTTTCTTTAATCGCCTGTATGTTCGGGCGATCGCGAAGAGCCTCTATCAGCTCCATGGTCATCGGCACACCGGTACGGTCAGGAAAGTTATAGAGCATAATCGGCATGTCGAAGGCGTCATCGATAGCCTGGATATGGGCCAGTAATTCATCCTGAGCCGGTTGGCAGTAGTAGGGGGCAGCCACAAGAAGGGCATCGAAGCCGATACTCTTTGCATATTGTCCCAGTTCCAGACTGTCTGCTGTAGCCGTAGCATTGATGCCTGCCATTAACGGGATCCGCCCCTTCGCACACTCAGCGACTCGGTTAAGGAGAGTTTTCCGCTCATCCATATTTTGGGCGTAGTATTCACCGGTAGTACCACCGATGATCAAACCATGCACACCCTGCGTAATGAGGGTATCGATCAACTTGTCCAGAACGTCGAGCTTTAGAGACCCATCTTCGTTGAAGGGCGTGACAACAGGAGTCCAGATACCGTCGAAATTCATATTGTTACCTTTTGGAAGAGATGATTTAAGAGCGGCGCCCCGTTAAGTATTTACGAACGTTTATGCGGCCGCGGTTATTCATATATTTTCAGTTGAGAAGAAAGGTCAGGATAAGTAGCGATGCCATGACAACGGAAGAAACCTTTTCTAGTGTCAAATCATGAGCAGATGTTATGAGGAGGCCGAGACATTACATAAATGCCAACGCCTTAGGAGATAGCGTCAAAAGTGCATTAGCCACTCGGATGGCTAGAAAGTCATAGCTCCACACGAGCTGGCGGTGGGGTATCAAGGCGCTGAGCCGGCTGAAGATTGAACGCCCTCCACTCTCTGACTTACCTAAAAGCATAAGGGTTTGGTGACAGCCACTGCTTTGGGGTAGTCTTCCCACAATGTCGCGATACTGATCTATTTGACTGTGGTCTGAGCAACCAACAGGCTGAGCAGAACTGCCTTTTTATCCGAGCGTTTGAGGATTTTCCGTAATGAGCCGACACACTGCTCCTGATCAAACACTGTTGAAGATGCCTTCGCTGCGGGCAGTAAGGTCGTTTGTGGCAGCGGCGCGTTATCAGAACTTCACTCGCGCTGCAGAGGCGTTATGCGTGACCCAGGCGGCCATCAGCCGCCAGGTGCGCGAACTGGAGAACTTCCTGCAAACGCCTCTGTTCAAGCGTGTGGGAAGTGCTGTTGAACTAACGGCAGCAGGCTCTATCTTTTTCGATGCTGCTCAGCTCTCGTTTATTAATATCGCTCAGGCCGCTGATCGCATCCGAGATGATTTTGGTAACGTTGCTCGGCGATCGCTAACGCTATGTTGCTCTCCTGCCTTCTCGGCGCTATGGATGTCTCACCGCCTGCCCAGCTTCTTTAGTACCAATCCGAACATCGATCTCAACTTGGTGACAACGCAGAATTTCCTTGCCATGGAACCAGGTGTTTCTCCAGATATCTTTATCACCAAGCTGTCGCGTGTTATGGAAGGCTACATCAGCATTCCGTTGTTTTGTGATGTAATCTACCCAGTGTGTTCGCCGAGCTACTTGGAGAAACATCCAGAGGTCGGCACTCTAGATGGATTAAGACGTGATGCTGTACTACTCAACCTTAGCCCCTATGGACGTGCTCAGGTCGCCGAGCATGTTGACTGGGGGGTATGGATGGCTATTCATCAGCTAGATATCGCTAGGAATTCTAAGGATAGCTCCCACTTCTTCAATGCAAATGACTACAACATGTTGATTCAGATGACATTAAACCATCAGGGTGTCGCATTGGGCTGGGATCATCTAGTAAGACCGTTAATCGCTGAGGGAAGGCTGATTAGGCCCGTTGACGAACAGGTAGTGTTGGAGGAAACGCGTCACTATCTTTGTTATCGCGAAAATCGGGCCGATGACGAAGAGATACAGCGCTTTCGTGATTGGTTTACCGCCGAGTGCGATATGAGCGTAACACTCTGAAAAACGCATACATGTGACCCGCAATAGGTCTTCACAATCGCAGTCAGCTTCGCTCTATGTCTCTATTTTATTCCATTACTGTCCGTGGCTTTCTTTAACTGACAGCATATGGAAGTGCGCAAACTGCAGAAGAACTTCACAATTTTTTGAATTATACCTTTTGAGACACCTTGGCATAGTCATGCCTTCGACCTCTCCAATAGCTGCTTACGGTATTATTGAGAGTATGTCTTCTGCCTGCATCACGTCACCACACTGACTTGGACTATAGCCCGGCAGGCGCCCGACCGCTTCCTGGAAGGCTTCACCCTGCAGTATTTCCAGGAAAGCGCGAAACCGAGGTTCTTTCAGGGAGCGGTGGTGGCAGGCCAGCAGGTAATCTTCGATAGCCAGTGGTATAAAATCCAAGCCAAACTTCTGCGCGGCGGCTTCTACGCCAAAGCCGGTATCCGCCATGCCCGCCGCCACATACGCCGCAACGGCCGAGTGGGTGTACTCCTCGATTTCATAACCACGAATGTTGGTACTTGAAACCGCCGCTTCAGAAAGCAGGCAGTCCAGCAGCGAACGCGTGCCTGACGATGCCTGGCGGTTTACGAAACGTACGGCCTTATTAATAAGCGACTCTACGCCGGTGATGCCTAGCGGGTTGCCCGGCGCGACCATTAGCCCCTGGGTTCTGGCGATAAAGCCAATCACCCGGTGCTCGCGGGGCTTTAAAAGACCTTGGTACGTATCGCGAACGCGCTCGCCCACAGCACCACGCGGCAAGTGAAAGCCCGCCACATCGCAACTGCCTCGATTGAGCGCTGCCAGCGACTCCTGCGGGCTGCAGTACTGTAAATCTAGCGGTATTTCTTGCAGATGCTTAGGGAGTAGTTCAACGGCAAAGCCGTGACTGGCATGTAGACGCAAAACCGATAGCGCCCCCTGCTGCTGTTGCTGAATGGCGAGATTGAGTTCAGACCCCAGGCTTTCCAACTGTGGCCCTAAACGGGCGATGGCGCGCTGCTCGGCCCACAGCAGCTTTTCGCCCAGTAGCGAAAGCTGCGCCCCCCGCCCACGCTGCAACTCGACCAGCGGCACGCCAAAAAAATCGCCGCCCTGGCGCAATAAGTTCCAGGCGTGCCGGTATGAGATACCCACGTCTGCGGCGGCATGCGTTAACTTACCCCGCCTATATACCGCACTCAGCAGGCGAAGTAGCTGTAAATCCAACTGATTCCCCGCCTCATCGCGAAAGCACCAGGTGGGAATGACGGTAATTTTTTTCATTGGCATAAATTTTCATATTTTGTCTCTGTTAGCTTGATGCTAGCGTTACATAGACCGTGGTGCACGCCTTTTTCATATCTACTCTAAATAAGCATAAGCGTGCATATATGCAAACAATAATCAGCACCAGGAGAGACATGATGAACAAGTCTCAAGAATGGTCGTTGCAGTCGATCCAGACTGAGATCAACGCTCTTCATCACAAACCAGGCGCGTTGCTGCCAATTCTGCATGCTCTCCAGGACCGCTTCGGCTTTATTCCTTCAGAGGCCATACCCCTTATTGCCGAATCACTGCAACAGACCCGTGCCGAAGTGCATGGCGTTATCAGTTTTTATCACCATTTTCGTACCACGCCACCGGGACGCCACGTGGTACAGATCTGCCGTGCCGAGGCCTGCCAGTCGGTAGGCGCGCGCCAGCTGGAAGCTCACGCCAAGGCGCGCCTGGGGGTTGATTACCATCAAACGACGCCCGACCGCGAAATTACCCTTGAAGCCGTTTATTGCCTTGGCAACTGCGCCTGCGGCCCGTCGATCCGTGTGGACGACAGCGTTCGCGGACGGGTTACGCCCGAAGCCTTCGATGCGCTGCTCGATGAGCTGCAAACCCGGCCGCTGGAGGTGATGGCATGAGCATTCGCGTTTTTGTCCCCCGCGATACCACTGCACTAGCGCTGGGCGCCGATGCTATCGCCAACCGGCTGGCGCGTGAAGCCGCGGCCCGTGGCGAGCCCATTACGCTGGTGCGCAACGGCTCCCGCGGGCTTGCCTGGCTGGAACCGCTGGTCGAGGTGGAAACCCCAACCGGCCGGTTCGCCTACGGCCCGGTTACCTCTGCCGATATACCCGCTCTGCTCGAAAGCGGCATGCTGGAAGGCAGCGTTAATCATTCCCTGGCGCTGGGGCCAACCGAAGACATCGACTATCTCGCCCGCCAGCAGCGTCTTACCTTTGCGCGTATCGGCATCACCGACCCGCTATCGATTGATGACTATCGCGCCCACAGCGGCTTTGTTGGTCTTGAGGCTGCGCTGGCCCTTGAGCCGCAGGGTATCGTCGAGGAAGTGAAGGCCTCCGGGCTTCGCGGTCGCGGCGGCGCGGCGTTCCCTACCGGCATCAAGTGGCAGACGGTGCTCGACACGCCCGCCGATCAAAAGTACATCGTGTGTAACGCCGATGAAGGCGACTCCGGCACCTTCGCCGACCGGCTGGTGATGGAGTGCGACCCCTACATGCTGATCGAGGGCATGACCATTGCCGGGCTCGCGGTGAAGGCAACTCAGGGCTACATCTATCTGCGCTCGGAATACCCGCTGGCCAAGGAGATTCTTGACGAGGCCATTGCCCGCGCCGAGCAGGCCGGCTTTCTGGGTGAGAACCTTTGCGGCAGCGGCCGCGCCTTTCATCTGGAAGTGCGCCTGGGTGCGGGGGCGTATATTTGCGGTGAAGAAACATCGCTGCTTGAAAGCCTGGAAGGCAAGCGCGGCCTGGTGCGCTTCAAGCCACCGCTGCCCGCCATTGAAGGTCTGTTTGGCCGACCGACCGTGGTCAACAACGTGCTCTCGCTGGCCGCCGTGCCGTTTATCCTCGCTGAAGGCGCTGAGGCTTACGCCTCGCACGGCATGGGTCGCTCGCGGGGCACGCTGGCACTTCAGCTGGCGGGCAACGTTCAGCGCGGAGGGCTGATAGAACTGGCCTTCGGCACCACGCTGCGCACTCTAATGGAGGAGTTTGGCGGCGGCACGCTAAGCGGCAAACCGCTGCGTGCCGTGCAGGTAGGCGGCCCGCTGGGTGCCTATTTGCCTGAAGCGCAGTGGGACCTGCCGCTGGACTACGAAGCCTTCGCGGCAGAAAGTGCGGTGCTGGGCCACGGTGGCGTAGTGATGTTTGACGAGAGCGTGGACATGGCCGAACAGGCGCGCTTCTCGATGGAATTCTGCAAGGTAGAGTCCTGCGGCAAATGCACGCCGTGTCGTATCGGCTCGACCCGTGGCGTGGAGGTCATCGACCGTATCCGCGCCAATCATAACCGCGAGGACAACCTCGCCCTGCTCCATGACCTCTGCGAAACGATGGTGGATGGCTCGCTCTGCGCCATGGGTGGCATGACCCCCTTCCCGGTACAAAGCGCGCTCAAATACTTCCCTGACGATTTCCAGCGGGCCGCGAACGGAGACAGATCATGATCGGACACTTTGACCCTAAACAGTACGCCAGAAGCGCCGCCCACGATAAAGACCTGGGCACGCCTTTCCCAACCGGTACGGCGCTGGTGAACCTGGAAATTGATGGCATCACCATCACGGTACCGGAAGGCACTTCGGTACTGCGCGCAGCGGCACTGGCCGATATCAATATTCCCAAACTGTGCGCCACCGACAGCCTGGAGCCGTTCGGCTCTTGCCGGTTATGCGCCGTAGAGGTAGAGGGCCGCCGTGGGCTGCCAGCCTCCTGCACCACCCCTGTGGTGGAAGGCATGAAGGTCACCACCCAGAACGAGCGTCTCGCTAAACTGCGCCGCAACGTGATGGAGCTGTACATCTCCGACCACCCGCTGGACTGCCTGACGTGCCCGGCCAACGGCGACTGCGAGCTGCAGGACATGGCGGGCAGTGTGGGCCTTCGCGAAGTGCGCTACGGGTTCGAGGGCGAGAACCACCTTGATGCTGTCAAGGATGAATCCAACCCCTACTTCAGCTTCGATCCGAGCAAGTGCATCGTCTGTTCGCGCTGCGTACGCGCCTGCGAGGAAGTCCAGGGTACCTTTGCGCTGACTATCGACGGACGCGGGTTTGATTCCAAGGTGGCGGCGGGGCAGGACGAAGCGTTCATGGACTCGGACTGCGTCTCCTGTGGTGCCTGCGTTCAGGCCTGCCCAACCGCCACGCTGATGGAAAACAGCGTGATCGATCACGGCGTGCCGGATAGAAGCGTCGTCACCACCTGCGCCTACTGCGGTGTGGGCTGTTCGTTCGAGGCTCAGATGAAGGGCGATAAGCTGGTCCGCATGGTGCCGTACAAGGGTGGCGACGCCAACCACGGCCACTCGTGCGTGAAGGGGCGCTTTGCGTTCGGCTACGCCACTCACCCGGACCGCCTGACTACTCCGATGATTCGCGAGAGCATCGACCAGCCATGGCGCGAGGCCAGCTGGGAAGAAGCCATCGGCTTTGCCGCCAGCCGTCTGAAGGCGATTCAGGCCGAGCATGGCCGCGAAAGCATCGGCGGCATCACCTCGTCACGCTGCACCAACGAAGAGACCTATCTGGTTCAGAAGTTGATTCGCGCGGCGTTTGGCAACAACAACACCGACACCTGTGCGCGAGTCTGCCACTCGCCCACCGGCTACGGCCTGAAAACCACGCTGGGCGAATCAGCGGGCACCCAGACCTTTGACTCGGTGATGAAGGCCGATGCGATCATCGTGATCGGCGCCAACCCCACCGACGCCCACCCGGTGTTTGGTTCAATGATGCGCAAGCGCCTGCGCCAGGGTGCCAAGCTGATCGTCGCCGACCCGCGCCGTATCGACCTGCTCAAGACCCCGCACCTGAACGAAGCCCAGCACCTGCCGCTGCGCCCCGGTACTAACGTCGCGCTGATCAATGCGCTTGGGCATGTGGTGATCACCGAAGGCCTGGAAGACCAGGCGTTCGTCGCCAAACGCTGCGACACCCAGGCGTATCAGAGCTGGCGCACGTTTATCGCCGACCCGCGCCACTCCCCGGAGGCCAGCGAGGCGATCACCGGCGTGGCCGCAGCAGCCGTACGCCAAGCGGCACGCACCTATGCCACGGCAGGTAACGGCGCTATCTACTACGGCCTGGGTGTTACCGAGCACAGCCAAGGCTCCACCATGGTGATGGGGATCGCCAACCTGGCCATGGCCACCGGCAATATCGGCCGCGAGGGCGTGGGCGTCAACCCGCTGCGCGGACAGAACAACGTACAAGGTTCGTGTGACATGGGCTCTTTCCCCCATGAGCTTCCGGGCTATCAGCACGTCGCCGACCCAATCGCGCGTGGCCGTTTCGAAGCCGCCTGGGGCGTGCAGCTTGACGACGAGCCAGGGCTGCGCATTCCTAATATGTTCGATGCCGCCATTGAAGGCACCTTTAAGGCGCTTTACGTGCAGGGCGAGGACATCGCCCAGTCCGACCCCAACACCCAGCACGTCGAGGCGGCGCTGCGCTCGCTGGACTGCCTGATCGTTCAGGATATCTTCTTGAACGAGACTGCCAAGTTCGCCCATGTGCTGCTGCCAGGTTCGAGCTTTTTGGAGAAGAACGGCACCTTTACCAATGCCGAGCGACGTATCAACCGGGTGCGCAAGGTCATGCCACCGGTAGCTGGCAAGCAGGATTGGGAAATCACTCAGGATCTGGCCAATGCGCTGGGCTACCCGATGAACTATGTCCATCCATCCGAAATCATGGATGAAATCGCTAGCCTAACACCGAGCTTCACAGGTGTGAGCTACGCCAAGCTTGAAGAGTACGGCAGCCTGCAGTGGCCGTGCAACGACGAGCACCCGCAAGGCATGCCGACCATGCATGAAATCAACTTCCCCATCGGCCTGGGACGCTTTGCAATTACCGAATACGTGGCCACCGAAGAGCGTACCAATCGGCGTTTCCCGCTGCTTTTGACCACCGGGCGGATACTCAGCCAGTACAATGTTGGCGCCCAGACCCGGCGCACCGATAACCAGCACTGGCACAACGAGGACGTGCTGGAACTGCACCCAAGTGACGCCGAAGTGCGCGGCGTGCGCGACGGCGACTGGCTGGGGATTACCAGCCGCTCGGGCCAGACGGTGCTGCGCGCCAGGCTGAGCGAACGCATGCAGCCGGGGGTGGTCTACACTACCTTCCACCACCCGGGCAGCGGCGCCAACGTTATCACTACCGATAACTCCGATTGGGCCACCAACTGCCCCGAATACAAGGTTACCGCCGTGCAGGTAGAAAGAGTCAGCCAACCTTCCGCCTGGCAGCAGCGGTTTAACGCCTTTGATCAGGCCCAGCGCGGCTATCTGGAGAAGGCACAACAGGAGGCGCCATGAGCGCAGACCGCGAAGGCGGCACGCCACCTCAACCGGATACCGCCCTGGCGCGTCTGCCGGTTGAGGTGCGCAAGAGCGCAACCGGCTGGTTCGCCGATATGCAGGAGGACACCCTGGCCCAGGAAGTGCCGGTGGCGCTGGTCTACAACGGCATCTCTCATGCGGTGATGATGGCAAGCCCTTCGGAGCTTGAAGATTTGGCCCTGGGGTTCAGCCTAACGGAGGGCATTCTGGCTCATCCCCACGAATGCTACGACCTGGAGCTTCGTGAGGAAGCCCAGGGTCTGGCCGTTCACCTGACCATTGCCACCCAGCGGCTGGCCGAACTCAAGCAGCGTCGCCGTAGCCTGACCGGGCGCACCGGCTGCGGGCTATGCGGCACAGAAGCCCTTGAACAGGCCATTCGGCCGATCCCCGCGGTAACAGCGCCGCAACTTGATGACGCGGCTATTCAACACGCCCTGGGAGAACTTGCCGCCTACCAGCCGTTAAAGGCGGCGACAGGCGCCGTACACGGTGCCGCTTGGTGCGATTTACACGGGCGCATTCAGCGGCTGCGCGAAGATGTAGGCCGCCATAATGCCCTGGATAAGCTGATTGGCTCGCTTGCCCGCGATGCAGCGCCGCTTGCAGAGGGCTTTGTGCTGGTTTCCAGCCGTGCCAGCTACGAAATGGTGCATAAATGTGCCAGTGCCGGGATCGGCGCGCTGGTGGCCGTTTCCGCCGCGACGGCCCTGGCGGTAGAGCAGGCACGCACGGCGGGCTTGCTGCTGGCGGGCTTTGCTCGCCCCGGCCGTCATTTAATCTACCACCGCCCTGTGGCGGCCGCTGCTATGGCTCAATGCTGAGGAGACACGCGATGTCGACGCACACCGATGCGAACCTGGTTCACATGATTAATCAGATCGCCGCCAACCTGGGCGGCGGGCGCGACGAAGAAGCCGCCGCGACCGCTACGTGCCGCCACCTGGAAACTTTCTGGGCGCGGCCCATGAAGCATCGCCTCGTTGCCAATCTCGAACTTGAGGGCGTCGAATTTTCCCCCCTGGCGCGGCGTGCTGCCACGCTGCTGGCGACCCGGCTTTTAGAACGGCAAAGTATCACGCGTTAGAAAGTGATCGTGTTAGAGCGTAATAAGGCTTGCCGCGCGGCAAGCCTTTTTTGCATCCGCACATCTTTATTTTACGTTTGAGCACTTCTCACTCATCTTCAGCATGCGCGCTGAGGATCGTTTTATTGGGTAAGCCAACTACTTATTGAGTTATTTTTCCTACTGTTCATCAGTCGCCAAATGACTGCTATCAAATTGACTTTTATCAACATTCTCATTATTTACGCTGATCTTTTGACCAATACAGCGTTAAAACACAGTATAAATTTAAATTCATAACCTAGGTTAAGGATATAAAGAATTACAACGTTCACTGTAACGGCGTGGTGGCCAGGGATGGCCCGTTTGGCATGAAGCCAACCACCTTTTTTTGGCTGCCATGACCTTTTACCGCCTGGTCATGGCAGCCTTTTTGTTTATATTTATTCAATAGCTTGCGGGCGTCTTTCGTCCAGCATCCCTTTATCCAGAATGAACCGGATAATTTCCTCAAGCCCCACGCCGTCATACAGATTGGTAAACACGAATGGCCGTTCGCCGCGCATTTTTTTTGAGTCGCGCTCCATGATCTCAAGCGACGCGTGAACCTGCTCGGCAATATCAATCTTGTTGATAATCAGCAGATCCGATTTAGTAATTCCCGGTCCGCCTTTACGGGGGATTTTATCGCCCGCCGAGACGTCGATTACATAAAGGGTTAAATCGGAAAGCTCGGGGCTAAACGTCGCCGAAAGATTATCGCCCCCCGACTCCACCAACACGAGCTCAAGCTTGGGGTGGCGCGCCTGTAGCTCATCAATGGCCGCCAAATTCATCGAGGCGTCTTCACGAATGGCCGTATGCGGGCAGCCGCCTGTTTCTACGCCCAGAATACGGTCAGCCGCCAGGGCATCGTGCTTGAGCAGAAAGTCAGCGTCTTCGCGGGTATAAATATCGTTCGTCACCACCGCGATATCGTAATAGTCGCGCAGCGCCAGACAGAGCTGCTTGAGTAGCGCCGTTTTACCCGAACCAACGGGGCCGCCCACACCAATACGTAAACAGTGAGTCATGGTAAGTATCTCCTAACTTCTAAATAGGCGTGAATATTGAGTTTCGTGTAGGGCACTGGCTAGCGCCAGCCCCGGCAATATGGGGCCAAGGTCGTGATCGTCGAGCGTTAATGCTTCATCTACCGCGCTAACCAGCGGCGATCGCAGCTGTTCGATAATCCGCTGAGCGGCCGTATGCCCAAGAGGTAGCGCTTTACAGGCCACCGCCAGCTGGTTTTCAAGCCATGCCCAGGCAAACCCGATCAGCGCCTGACGAATGCTTACGCCTCGCGCATGGGCGGTAAACGCAAACAGCGTGACATAGCCCGGCTGAACCGGTAACAAGGACGGTAGTAAGCCCTCACTGGGTAGCAGGCCAAGGCTACCCAACAGCCGCTTGAGAGAGGCTCCCAAGCGACTGTCTTCAGCGGCAAGCTCGGCGGTTTCCCGCGTGGCACTCAGCCAACCATCCCACTGGGCAATCGCCGCGCTGTCGTGCTGCGTAAACGCCGTATATAAGCGGACAATTACCGGTAGTTCACAGCGGGTCAGGCCATCTTCCAGCACGCCGGAAAGCCACTCGGCCAACGTCTGCTCATCGTGAACCCAGCCAAGTTCAAAGGCACTTTCCAGCCCTTGAGAAAACGCAAAGGCCCCGATGGGCAGTGCCGGGCTGACTAGCTGCATCAGCCCGAGCAGGGCTAGATCAGGCTGGCTGCCCAACGCTGCGGATTCAGTGGGCATGGTGATGGCTGTGGTCGTGGTCGTGGTCGTGGTCGTGGTCGTGGTCGTGGTCGTGGTCGTGGTCGTGGTCGTGGTCGTGGTCGTGGTCGTGGTCGTGAGCATGCGAGTGCCTGTGTGAATGACCATGTCCACCCACCTGGTTATAGGCGCCCGGCTCTGGATCAAACGTGGCCGCGTGACGTTCAAGCGTTGCGCCCAGCAGTTCAGCCAGCTCCTCCAGCACGTGATCGGGCGGAAAGCGTACCCAGCCGCCGCGCTCGTCTTCGCCCAGCGCCAACTGCACATGGCGGTTGCCCAAGTGGTAGGCCAACCGCGCCAGGGGTAAGCCAGCACTTACTCGTGCGGTCACTACCGGTTCAATGGCGGCGCATACGCGAATGACCTCGCCGCTTTCCGCTTTTAACCCTTCACCACTGCGCAGTACGGGGCCACGGTCTAAAAATAGCCCCAGCGCCTGGCCATTGTCGCTTTCGGCTTTTAGGCGCCCACGGATGCGCAGTTCAAAGGGAAGTGTGAGCGTATCGCTGGCTGCGCTTTCATCCACCGGGCCTAAACGTTCTATCAGTTTCAGCATCATTAACCTCTTAATCGCCCAATACATTGAACCTTTCCAATCAGCCTACGCCCTGCAGGAGCAGCTCCAGCTAGCGATGCAGTGCGCAGCGCTGCCGGGGTTGGTGGCTAACACCATGCACCGCGCCCCGCCACCCAAGGGCGGCTACGCCGCCATCGCCGAGTGAACTCAGCTCCTACCGGTTAAAGTGCATGCACCCCCCGCCGGAGTAGCTCACACACCCCCTGTAGGAGTAGCTTCAGCTAGCGATGCAGTGCGCAGCACTGCCGGGGTTGCATCTAAAACAGGTGATAGCGCTGGGCCAGCGGCAGCTCGGTGGCGGGCTCGCAGGTCAAAAGCTCGCCGTCGCAGCGCACTTCATAGGTCTGCGGGTCCACGGTCAGCTCGGGGCAGGCGTCGTTGAGCTTCATATCCTTCTTGCGCACCCCACGGACGTTCTTGCACGCGGCAAGCGCACTCTGAAGTCCCAAGCGCTCCTTGAGGCCTGCATCAATCGCCGCCTGGCTGACAAAATTGAGCCGAGTTTGGCTGGCCGCGCGGCCAAAAGCGCCGAACATGCGCCGATAATGCACCGGCTGGGGCGTGGGGATTGAGGCGTTGGGATCGCCCATGGGGGCAGCAGCAATCATCCCGCCTTTCAATATCAACGAGGGCTTCACACCGAAAAACGCCGGCTTCCAGAGCACTAAATCCGCCAGTTTACCCACTTCAATAGAGCCCACCTCATGAGCGATACCGTGAGTAATTGCCGGGTTGATGGTGTATTTGGCGATATAGCGCTTGGCACGCAGGTTATCGGCACCCAAGGCTTCGTCTTCAGGTAGCAAGCCACGCTGTACTTTCATCTTGTGCGCGGTTTGCCAAGTGCGGCAGACCACTTCGCCTACCCGTCCCATTGCCTGAGAGTCGGAGGCGATCATCGAGATCACGCCCAAATCGTGCAGGATATCTTCGGCGGCAATCGTTTCACGGCGAATGCGTGAGTCGGCAAATGCCACGTCTTCGGGAATGTTGGGGTCCAAGTGGTGGCAGACCATGAGCATATCCAGATGCTCATCAATAGTATTCACCGTGTAGGGCCGCGTGGGGTTAGTGGATGACGGCAGCACGTACTCTTTGGAACACGCAGTGAGGATATCCGGCGCGTGCCCGCCGCCCGCGCCTTCAGTGTGGTAGGTGTGAATGCCGCGCTCTTTAAACGCCGCCAAAGTGTCTTCCACAAAGCCCGATTCGTTAAGCGTGTCGGTGTGAATGGCTATCTGCACGTCATAACGCTCGGCCACGCTCAGGCAGGTATCAATCGAGGCGGGCGTCGTGCCCCAGTCTTCGTGAAGCTTGAGGCCCATGGCGCCTGCTTCCAGCTGGGCTTCCAAAGCTTCCGGCAGGCTGGCATTACCTTTACCCAGCAGGCCGATGTTCATGGGCAGGTCATCCACTGCCTGAAGCATTTTGCCAAGGTGCCACGCGCCCGGCGTACAGGTGGTGGCATTCGACCCGGTGGCCGGACCGGTGCCGCCGCCCAGCATGGTAGTGACACCGCTCATCAGCGCTTCGTCTACCTGCTGGGGACAGATAAAGTGGATATGCGCGTCGATGCCACCTGCGGTCAGGATCTTGCCTTCGCCCGAGATAATTTCAGTGCCGGGGCCAATCACGATATCTACATCGGGCTGCACGTCAGGGTTGCCCGCTTTGCCAATCGCAGCAATACGTCCGTTCTGTAGCCCCACATCGGCTTTGACGATGCCCCACCAGTCGAGAATCAGCGCGTTAGTGATGACGGTGTCCATGACGGTTTCATCGTTACGTTGGCTCTGACCCATGCCATCGCGGATCACCTTGCCGCCGCCGAATTTGACCTCGTCGCCATAGTGGGTGGCATCTTTTTCAACCTCGATCCACAGCTCGGTATCGCCCAGGCGCACCCGGTCGCCTACCGTGGGGCCGTACATATCGGCGTAGGCCTGCCGACTAATCTTGTTACCCGGTTTCATTGTTTATCTCCGTCCAGCGGTCCCATTACCTCGCCACGAAAGCCATAGATTTCCCGCTTACCCACAAACGGAATCAGCGTGACTTCACGGGTCTGGCCAGGTTCAAAGCGGATCGCGGTACCTGCGGCGACATCAAGGCGAAAACCGCGGGTCTTGTCGCGATCAAACACGAGCGCCGGGTTGGCCTCGGCAAAGTGGTAGTGGGAGCCGAGCTGAATCGGTCGGTCGCCGGTGTTCGCCACGTCTACCGTGATGCGCTCGCGGCCTACGCACAGCTCGATATCACCCTCTTTTAACTGATACTGTCCTGGAATCATTGGGCCGGGAATCATGGCAGCCTCCTGATGGCTGATTGCTGGTTGCTGATAACTAGTTGATAGGCGTATGAACAGTCACGAGTTTCGTACCATCCGGGAAAGTGGCTTCGACCTGAACTTCGTCGACCATTTCAGCCACGCCTTCCATCACGTCATCACGGCCAAGAATCTCGCGCCCGTAGCTCATCAAATCAGCCACACTGCGACCATCCCGGGCACCTTCGATAATCTCGAAACTGATCAGCGCGACCGCTTCGGGATAATTGAGCTTTAATCCTCGCGCTTTGCGCCGCTCGGCAAGCTGGGCGGCGGAAAACAGCAACAGCTTGTCTTTATCTCTTGGGGTTAATTCCATAGAGCGTCTCCAACAGAGTCGATTAAGTTAACCAAATACGCGGAATATGGGCCTCACGCTCAATCCAGCGCGGGCGCAGCAATTTCCAGGCCTGTTCGCACAACGCCCAGGCTTCATTTCGCGAGTTACCCAGATAGCGCAGCAATAAAACGCCCTGGCGCACCGTTACCGCCCAGCGTGGATTATCCGGCAGGGCATTACGCAACTCCTCAATCGCCGCTGGCGCATCACTCATTCCCACCGCCCAAAGCGTGGCCTGCACCGTAGCGCCGCCCTGCCCCCAGCGTCCCGTAAAGCGCGGGTGTAACGGGTCTAACGGCTGGCGTTCTAGCCATAGCGGCTTGCCATCCAGCGTCAAACGAAAAAACTGTTCAATGCGCCCTGACAAGTACGGCAACTCGCTCGCGGGGCGACCCAAGGCCATGACTTCCCAGCCTAAACAGCGAGCACTACCATGAAGATCAATATGCGTACGCTGTTCACCTTTAGAGCCATCAAAGGCAATGGTTTCCTGAGGTAGCCACTCAAGCGTTGCGCTATCGGCGACCTCAAGCTCGGTACACTGGCTCCAGGCAACCCCCTGGCTGTCAGCCTTATAAAGCTTATTCGCCGCGGGGGTAGTCAGCAGGGCATGTGCGCCTTGCTCGACGTGCGCCTTGATGGTGAGCGCATCGCCGCTGACCAATCCTCCGGGTGGGTGCAGCACGTAGATATGGCACGCCTCCTGGCGGCCTTCAGGATAAAACGGCCGCTGGACCCGAAGTGGCCCCTGGTGACGTGCCTGGATTAACCGCGTAGCGCCATCGCGCTTGGCAAAACGCAGCGCCAGTGAGGCCGCCCAGTGGCGTTCCTGATCAAAGCGGTGGCCGGACGGTGTAGCGAGTTCGCGCAAGGTCATGGAAGACGATCGCATCCTTTTGAATAGGTCATAGCCTTTCAAATGCAAGGAATGCGCCAAAATGGTGAAAAGTGGACTTTTACTATCGCTGCAAAGTTTTAGCCGTCATAACCCATCAGCACTAACGGCTTTTTGCACCAAAAAAGATCATTAAAAGGGTCGGCCGCACCAAAAAGAACAAGTAGTTAACCGCCCCTTGTGTGTCAAAAGACCACACGCCCAACACTTCTTATTTGGGAACTTTCCGATACTATTGGGCCATCCTCCGTCAACAGCTTGTCTGTTGCCCACCAAGGTAGATGGCTTCGTGCAGTTACAATGCTCAGCAAACAAGCTCTGGTATCGCATTGCGCTTTGTATGGCGTTTGTGGCGATGCAGCTGCTGTTAGTTGGGCCGCTGATTTCACAGTATCAGTCCGATGGGCAACATCACGCACATCACGAAGCTAGTCATCACTCTAACCATCAAGGCGGCGGTCATCATCAACATACTGCCCCTCAAGCAAACCACCACCATGCGGGCCATGCTGATGAAGTAGAACCGATATTTAACTGGTTCCACCAATGTGGTTACTGTGCCATCTGGCAACAGTTCCCAACGGCGCATACCTCTCTCCCTCCGATCAGCTTACAAGCGTTTATTACGCATAATAAGCTGCTGACGCAACCGACGCAGGCTATAAAGTCCTGTGATAACTACCCCCACGCGCTAACGCGCGCTCCGCCCTTTTTTCGGATCGTGTAACGCCACATCGTCAGCCTTTTTAGCCTGAAGTTTGCTTCTGGCTGGCGTCTGTCTACACCCAAAAAAGGGATCATCATGCCGCATCTAACTATTGGGCATGGCGTCGTTACGCCTGCCCGCTTAAAAAAACGTTTTCAACGACACGTACTGACATTAAGCGTCGCTGCCGCATCGAGCGTTGTTGCTCAAGGCGTATGGGCACAGGCGACTGCCGCTCACCACGAGCATCATCATGCGTTAAACACGATGGTCGTGACCGCTGTACCGCTAAGCTCACCGCTCACGGTGGAAACCGACCCGCGTATACCGCGGCAACCGGCCCCTGCCAGCGACGGCGCCGACTATCTTCAGACCATCCCTGGGTTCTCTGCCATTCGCAATGGCGGCACCAACGGTGACCCGGTGTTCCGTGGCATGTTTGGCTCACGTCTTCGCGTGCTGACCAATGGCAGCCAAATGCTAGGCGCCTGCCCGGCAAGAATGGATGCGCCTACGTCTTATATCTCACCTGAAAATTACGACAGCCTCACCGTCACCAAAGGGCCGCAGTCCGTTCTGTGGGGCCCCGGCGCTTCAGCGGCAACGGTGCGCTTTGACCGCGGCCCGGAGGAGTTCGATGAAGCCGGTGTGCGAGTGGATGGCAGCGTCATGCTGGGTACCTATGGGCGCTTTGATCGCCGCATTGATGCCGCTTTAGGCAATAAAGACGGCTACCTGCGCATTACCGGCAATCAATCCGAAGCTAATGACTATCAGGATGGCGATGGCAACGCCGTGCCCTCGTTATGGGATAAGTGGAACGGTGACATAGCGCTTGGATGGACACCCGACAACGATACCTGGCTTGAAGTCACCGCAGGCCGAGGAGACGGCGAAGCGCGCTATGCCGGGCGAGGTATGGATGGCAGCAAATTTCTGCGCGAAACCGTGGGCATCCGTTTTCAGCGCGAGAATTTAGGTGAACACTGGAAACGTCTGGAAATGCAGGCCAACTATGCCTATGCCGACCATATTATGGATAACTTCACGCTGCGCTCACCGGGCAGCATGGACATGGGTGGTGGCATGGACATGGGCAGCGGCATGGACATGGGTGGTGGCATGGACATGGGCGGCGGCATGGACATGGGTGGTGGCATGGACATGGGCAGCGGCATGGATATGGATGGCGGTATGGACATGAGTGACGGCATGGCCATGCGGCTAGACCGTCGCACCCGCAGCGCGCGCGTCGCATCAACGTGGGAGTGGGAAAACACCACGTGGACGGCCGGTGTCGATGTCGAGCATCAGGTACATCGCAATCTGGATGGCGAACACTGGCAGCCCGACTACGAGCAGACCCAGTTTGGCGCCTTCAGCGAAGTCACCCGTTTTATCGATGAACGTGACCGTCTTATTGGCGGCGCCCGCGTAGACCGCTATCGCGTCAGTGACGAAAGCCTGGACACAGCTACCGCAGGCCTCACCCGCCGCGACACTCTGCCCAGCGCTTTTATCCGCTATGAGCAGGATTTAGCCTCAGCACCGGTCACCTGGTATGCCGGGGTCGGGCATGTGGAACGCTTTCCCGATTACTGGGAATTGAGCTCTAGTCAGGCAGGTCCGGCCGGTAGTTTGAATGCCTTTGGCGGTGTTCAACCCGAAAAAACTACCCAGCTGGATATCGGCGCGCAGTACAACGACCAGCGCTTAAGCGCATGGGTGTCCGGGTATGCAGGATACGTTCACGATTTCATCTTGTTTGATTACAACACCGCGGGCATGAGCGGTACTCAAATCGATAACATTGATGCTCAGATTGCGGGTGCCGAAGTGGGCGCTAGCTATCAACTAACCGACAACTGGGTAAGCAATGCCTCGCTGGCCTATGCCTGGGGGCGAAATGCCAACGACGATGAGGCATTACCACAGATCCCACCGCTGGAAGCCAAGGTCGGCCTGTCCTATGCACACGATGACTACTCTGTGGGTGGCCTATGGCGTGGTGTTGCGGCACAAAACCGTATTGCGCTCGAAAAAGGCAATGTCGTCGGCCAGGATCTGGAATCGTCGTCAGGCTTCGGGGTGTTCTCGCTTAACGGCGCCTATCAAGCAAGCAACCACCTAACGCTAAGTGTGGGGGTGGATAACGTTTTCGATACCACCTACACCGAACACTTGAATCTAGCGGGTAATGCGGCCTTTGGCTATCCCGCTGATTTGGATCGCGGCATTAATGAGCCTGGCCGCATGGTGTGGGCACGGGCCGACTTCAGTTTCTGATTCACTCAGGTGCTCAGTAGAGCACCTGTTTACCCTTACCGCTTAAACCACCAGGCTAGATGCTTGGTGGTCTGGAGAGACTTCATGTCGACCACGTCACCCCCACAAGAAGGTCAACGCAAGACCTTCGACCTTTATCGCGCCGTTTGGCGCTGGCACTTTTACGCAGGCTTACTGGTTCTGCCGTTCATGATCACCCTGGCAATTACTGGGGGCCTTTATCTTTTCAAGGACGAACTGGATGCACTCATACACGCTGATGTGAAGCGCGTAGCCGTTCAAGAGGCGACGCTCCCTCCCTCTACGCTGGTAAGCGCAGCCCTTACGGCTCACCCTGGCACTGCCGTAAAATTCACCGACCCCGCCACGCCGAAAAGCTCGGCGGAGATCACAGTGAATACTGCCTCGGGCGAGCGGTTAGCCGTTTACGTCAATCCGTATACTGCCAATGTGCTGGGGGCGCTGGATGACCGCGGCACGGTGATGTGGACCGTTCGCTATCTGCACAGTTTGAAATACTTTGGACCTACAGCGCGCAAACTGATTGAAATAGCCGGCGGCTGGGCAACCCTGCTAGTGCTCACCGGCATTTACCTCTGGTGGCCACGGCGTAAAGGCAAAGGCGGCGTGATTAGCGTGCGCGGCAAGCCAAAAAGCCGCGTGTTCTGGCGTGATCTGCATGCCGTGCTGGGTATTTTTGTCGGTGGGTTTATCGTCTTTCTGGCGATCACCGGAATGCCTTGGTCGGGCGTGTGGGGCGCGCAGGTTAATCAGTGGGCTAACGGTAACAATTTCGGCTACCCCTCTGGTGTGCGCGTTGAAGTGCCCATGTCGGAAGCGCGTTTAAACGCGCAAAGCCCGACAAACTGGTCACTCGAACAGGCACAAATTCCAGAATCCACACAGGGACCAGGCCAGGCAACGAGCATTGGCCTTGACGGCGCTGTCGCCATCTTCGATGAGCTGGGATTGCATCATGGCTATGCGGTCAGCCTGCCCACCACAGAGACCGGCGTGTACACCGGATCAGTCTATCCTAATGACCTTAGCCAACAGCGCGTGGTGCATCTTGATCAGTACAGCGGCGAGCGCTTGATCGACATGAGCTACTCCGATTACGGGCCCCTGGGTCGCTGGTTGGAATTTGGTATCAACGTGCATATGGGCCAGCAGTTTGGTCTGGCCAACCAACTGCTCTTTTTGACCGTGTGCGTGGCGATTATCCTGCTGGCGGTATCGGCCGCAGTAATGTGGTGGAAGCGCCGCCCCTCACGCGCAATGGGCGTACCGCCACTACCGGCAGACAAACGCGTTTTCCGGGGTCTGATTGCCATTCTGGCGATAGGCGGATTGATTTTCCCGCTGGTAGGCGCGTCGTTGATCGTCATGCTGCTGCTTGATTGGCTGATTGTGCGCCCGCTCCAGGAGCGGAGGCTGGTTAACCAGCCAAGGTAACACCTCAGTTTCTATCACTCCCTCTTTCTGGCCCCCTTGGGGCCAGAAGCTCAGGTTTATCTAAATCTCAATTTACGCCTCTCGCTCTATCTTTCCCGCTACTCACACGCGCCACAGAATAGCCACTATCGGTATGCCTTCAAGTATCGAACGATGCCAGCGCAAGACCCGTTGATGCCTTGGCCAACTAAAGCGATACATTAATAGCGCATTTGCGCTTATTGCCTCATAAACTCATGCCTATTTCAGTCTACCTCAGCACGTTTATCCGCTTGACATTAAATTATTTGCGCCACAAACTTAGCCGAGGCTATACTTGTTTCCACAGCGCAAAATGATTACACGGAGTAACACTGCTTCGTCTACTATCTACCTCATGTCGAGTCTGGAGCTTAATAATGGCAACAAAACATGCTGTGATTCTATTGGGAATGCTGCCTTTCAGTACCTTGGCAGCGGCTGATGAAACGCCCCTCAACGTGGTGGCAACCATTGGCATGATTGCCGATGTGGCACAGGAGGTAGGCGGCGAATGCGTTAGCGTCCAGGCCATGATGGGCCCCGGGATCGACCCGCATCTTTTCCAGGCCAGCGCCAGCGATGTTTCGCTGTTGCGCGGCGCCGAACAGATTCTTTACTCGGGCTACGCCCTGGAAGGCCAGCTGGGTTCGGTGCTGGAAAATTTCTCTTCGCGCACCCCGACGCTTGCTGTCGCGCCCTCTTCGATCGACCCTTCATCGCTGATTACCGCGCAGGATATCTACGGCATCGATCCGCACCTGTGGATGGATGTTTCGCTTTGGGCGCAAACGCTGCCGACGCTAAGCGATACCTTTATTGGAGCGCGCCCCGACTGCGCGGATACTATTGAAGCCAACACCGAGCGCTACCAGACCGAACTGTTGGCGCTCCACAAGTGGGTCAAGGAGAGTATCGCGACCATTCCCGAGAGTCAGCGCGTGCTGGTGACCGCCCACGATGCGTTTAGCTACTATGGGCGCGCCTACGATATCGACGTTGAAGGTATTCAAGGCATCAGCACCGAAACCGAAACCGGCATTGCCGATATCCGCAACATGGCGACGAGTGTGGTAGAGCGCGACGTACCGGCGGTGTTCGTTGAAAGCACCATCAATCCGCGCACCGTCCAGGCGGTGATCGACGCGGCCAAGCAGCGTGGCCATGACGTTGTGGTTGGCGGCGAGCTTTATTCCGACGCCATGGGCGATGACGGTACCGTCGACGGCACCTATATGGGTATGATCTACCGCAATACCCAGCATATCGTTAACGCACTCGGCGGCACACTTTCCCCACTGCCCGATGAGCTCAATGACTGGGCAAGCGAGTGGCAGCTCGACCAACAGGGATAGAAGGGCATACTCTCGATGGTAACATCTGCAAGTGCCGAGCCCGCTCTCAGCATCAACAATTTGACCGTGAGCTATCATAATCAGCCCGTGCTTTGGGATATCAATCTCGATATCCCGGCGGGCGTGATGGCGGGAATTGTCGGCCCCAACGGCGCAGGCAAAAGCACGCTGATCAAAAGCCTTTTAGGGCTGGTGCCATCGCTTTCCGGCGAGGTGCTGGTGCACGGCAAGCCTTATGCCGCCCAGCGCAAGCGGGTGGGCTACGTGCCCCAGCGCTCGAGCGTGGATTGGGACTTTCCCACCACCGCGCTCGATGTGGTGACCATGGGCCTTTACGGGCGCCTTGGCTGGTTCAAGCGCCCCGGGCGCCGAGAACGTAAAGAGGCGATGGACGCGCTCGACATGGTCAGCATGAGCGAGCTTGCCCACCGCCAGATCAGCCAGCTTTCCGGCGGCCAGCAACAACGCGTGTTTCTGGCCCGCGCACTGGTGCAACAGGCCGACGTTTACTTTCTGGACGAACCCATGGCCGGGGTCGATGCCACCACCGAACGGGCGATCATCGATATACTGCGCCGCCTGCGTGATGCGGGAAAGACGCTTATCGTCGTCCACCACGATCTGCAAACTGTCGGTACCTACTTCGACTGGCTATTGCTACTGAACGTGCGCGTGATTGCCAGTGGCGACGCCAAAGACGTTTTCAAGATCGACAACCTCCGCCAGGCCTACGGCGGCCAGATCGCGCTGCTGGGTGACCACGAGTCATTAACGTTTCCCGCCTCAAAAGTGACCTGACCCATGCAGTGGCTCGAACTTCTATCGGATTATACCTTTCAAAACGTGGTGATCGGCGCCTCGCTTCTGGGCCTGATCAGCGGCCCCTTGGGCTGCTTTGCGGTGCTGCGCCGTCAAAGCCTGCTGGGCGACGCCATCTCCCACGCGGCTCTTCCGGGAATATGCCTGAGCTTCATCATTACCGGCAGCCGCGATATTGGCGGCATCATGATCGGCTCGCTTGCTACCGGCTCTCTTGCAGCGCTGATCATGCTGCTGCTCACCCGCAAAAGCCGCCTGAAAACCGATGCGGGGCTAGGCGTTTGCCTGAGCCTCTTCTTTGCCGTTGGTATCGTGCTGCTCACCTACATTCAAGGCACCAGCAACGCCGCCCAGGGCGGGCTCGAGGCCTTTTTATTCGGCCAGGCCGCCGCCACGCTGCGCTCGGATCTGTGGGTGATGGGTGGCGTGACGCTGGTAACGCTTTCGCTGCTCGCCGCCTTCTGGAAGCAGGCCAAGCTGGTCACGTTCGACGCCGAGTACGCCCGAACGCTTGGCATGCCCGCCACGGCCATCGAGGCGACACTGACCGCCATGGTCGCACTGGCGGTGGTGGTCGGCTTGCAGATGGTCGGCGTCATTTTGATGGCGGCGATGATCGTTGCCCCGGCGGCGGCCGCGCGCCAGTGGAGCCGCCACCTGGGCACCATGCTTGCCATCGCGGCGGGCGTGGGTATCGTCAGCGGAGTCTCCGGCGCGACGATCAGCACGCTGTCGCGCGGGCTTGCTACCGGCCCGCTGATCGTACTAACCGCCACGGCCATCGTGCTGCTGTCGCTGGCGCTGGCGCCAGGGCGCGGGCTTTTATGGGGCATCATGAAACACTACCGCCAGAAAGCCGAGCTTCAAAAACGCCAGCTTCTCTACACGCTATATAAACACCCGGCCCGGCCTGCATCACGGCGTTTATCGCTGAGCGCACGGCTCACCCTTGCCCTGTTAAAACGCCAAGGCTACCTGACCCGCTCACAAGGTGAAGCGGACTGGGGGCTGACGACAACAGGGCAGGCAAAAGCGCGCCAGGTGGTCGCCACGTTCGAGGAGGTCGCGCCATGATCGCAGAGCTTCTCAACAGTACCGCGCTTCCCATCATTCTGGTCGGCGCCATGGTGGGTATCGCCTCATCAGCGGTGGGCACGTTTTTGGTGCTGCGCGGCAACAGCATGCTGTCGGATGCCATCAGCCATTCGATCGTGTTCGGCATCGTGATCGTCTGGATACTGACCAAGCAGCAGAGCGGGCCGGTGCAGCTCATCGGCGCCGCGCTGACCGGGCTTTTGACAGTATTTCTCACCGAGGCGCTGGCCAATACCAAGCGGGTGAAGCAGGACGCCGCCATCGGACTGGTGTTCCCAGCACTCTTCTCCATTGGCGTGTTACTACTCAATATCTACGCCCACGACGTGCATATCGACACCCACACCGTGCTGTTGGGTGAAATCGGGTTTGTCTGGCTGGATACCGTCGAGCTTTTCGGCCTGCCGATTCCCCAGGCGCTGGTCTCGATGAGCGTAATGACGCTGCTCAACTACGCGTTTATCGGGCTCTTCTATAAAGAGCTGAAGCTCGCCACCTTCGATCCCGCGCTGGCCAAAACCTTTGGCTTCATGCCGACGATCCTGTTCTATGTACTTTTGATGCTGACCAGCTCCACCGCCGTGGCGGCCTTCGACGCCGTGGGGGCGGTGCTGTTCATCGCCTTTGCCATTGTTCCCGCCTCCGCCGCCTATTTGCTGACTGACCGCCTGTGGATGATGTTCATTTTCGGCGCGCTGATCTCGATCGCCTCGAGCATTTCCGGCTATTTCCTCGCGGTGCATTTCAACGTCTCCATCGGTGGCATGATGGCGGTAATGACCGGCGTATTTCTGATACTGGCCTTTTTGGGCGGGCCGCGCTACGGGCTGATTACCCAAATGCTGAAGCGCCGCCGGGCGCGGCAGGCGCCGATGGAGCCGCCTTCATTGTTTTGAAAGGCTAAACGCCAGACCAGGGCGCCACTTGCAACGACGAAGACGCACGCTTTTATAAAGGCCCTATCCACGTGAGCGCTCGTTCAGTATTACTAGCGCACCAGTAATAAGCGCTCGCATACCTTCCTCTAATTCCGCCTCCATTTCGGCCTCCTCCAGGCCGCGGCTCGCCCCCTCGACAGGCTCTTTCCCCACTACCGAATAAATCGTATCGGCGACGGAAAAGCATTGAAAAGCTATGGTCGCCAGAAGCCAGCGAGCTTGCTCCTGGGAGATATCATAAACCTCAGCAATATGGTTTTGATGTGCACGATTTTTTTCAATCATGGGCTGAGTGGCAGCCAAGCGACGGATCACATAGGGCGTTAATCCTGGGTGAGCTTTGACAAACTCGCTTATCGATGCGGCAAAAGTGGATAGATACTCTTTCAATTCCCCGGGCGCATCATTGGAAGCTCGTGGAATATTCCAACGTTGAAATATTTCTTCGGCCACTAAGCATTTCAGCGCCTTTAAATTGGGCACATGCTTATAAAGCGCCATATGGCTGATGCCTAGCGCGCTGGCCACCCCGACAAAGGTGATGTTGGGTAGGCCGATTTCGATACCCGCATTCGCAATACGCTCAAGCGTGATGGTAGGCGGCCGCCCGCGTGCTTTAACTGGCTGTTGCGTGGTCATATTGCATCCTTAATCGCTGACGTTCCTTATCTAGCCACTCACTCACTTTAGGGTCAATTAGTTGATTGGCATGCAATTATATTAATTAGTTTATTGCCATGAAACTAATTATCTATTAGCCTATTTAAACGCGACTAATTCTCGTTACAAACTACTGCTATGCAGGTTCGATAATCCCCTATGGCCGAGTCATAACGCTTCATGAGCACGCACGATACATCGAGATCCCAAGGTAAGAGCCCCATCAGCCAAGTGTTGGCCCCTATACGCACACGGCTTTTTGCCGCGGCAATGCTGGCGGGCATCGGCACGATATTAACGATGGTGCCGCTTGCCGGTATGGCACATATCGCCAAGATTCTTGTGTCTGATCCAGGCGCCGCCTGGGAGTTATCAACCGCCAGCATGCGTGAAATTGGCTGGGTGGTAGCAGCCAGCATCGTGAGCCTCTTTGTCGGCATGGGGTGCATGTTTCTCGGCGAGCTGGTAGCGCACCTGGCGGATAACAAACTCACCTACCAGCTACGCTTGGCTGTTATGCGACGCTTGTCCCAAGCACCGCTTGGCTGGTTTACCAGCCGCGCATCCGGCGACGTAAAACAGGCGATGCAAGACGATATTGCGACGCTGCACAGCCTGACCGCGCACTTTTACACGGCGGTAGGACGCGCGTTTGGCGCCTTACTGATCTCGGTGGTCTACCTGATCATGCTGGATTGGAAAATCGCCGTTATTACGTTACTGCCTCTTCCCGGTTTCTTTCTTTTCCTGCGCCGACTCATGCAAGCCAGCAAAGCCAATATGGGTGAGTTTATTGCCCAGCTTGAGCGCATGAATAACGCCATTAATGAATTTGTCTGCGGCATTCCCGTCGTCAAGGCCTTCGGTACGACCGGACAAGCCTATCGTGGCTACCAAGCAGCAGTGGATAGCTTTGCCCATGCATTTGAGCAATTTACCCGCCCTCTGGTCGCTTCTATGGCACATGTTCATGCGATGGTGACAACGGTGACGATATTGGGACTGGCGCTCACGGTTGGCATATTTTGCGTCGCCAACGGCTGGTCAGAACCGGTCGATCTGTTGCCATTCATTCTAGTAGCCCCCGGTATCTGTGCTCCGTTACTGCTGCTGCATACCTTGCTGCACGACTTAGGCAGTGCCGTTGGCGCCGCCCAACGCGTCATGGCACTGCTTGAAACGCCGGTATTGCCATCAATCCCCTCCAGTGAGTGCCAGCTCCCCAACGATCATGAAGTTCGCTTTGAAAATGTCAGTTACGTCTATAACAATGCCCAAAACGGGCTATCGAACCTGCACTTTACTCTTGCACCTGGCAGCGTTACGGCGATTGTTGGCCCTTCGGGGGCAGGCAAATCCACCCTGGCACGCCTGATGCTGCGCTTTTTTGACCCCACCCATGGGCGCATTACGTTAGGCGGGGTGGATCTGCGCCATCTTGAGATGTCAACGCTCTACCAGCGGATTGGTTTTGTTCTGCAGGACGTGCGTCTGATCCATGCCAGCATTCGAGACAACATTGCGTTGGGCCGCCCTTCGGCCAGCCAACAGGAAATCGAGGATGCCGCTCGCGCGGCGAATATTCACGAACGTATCGCCGCACTCCCTAACGGCTATCGATCGATGGTTGGCGAGGATATTCAACTGTCAGGTGGCGAGCAACAGCGCGTCAGTATTGCCCGCGCCATGTTACTTGATCCGCCTCTATTGGTGCTGGACGAGCCGACAGCAGCGGTTGACGCCAGCAATGAGCTGGCCATCCAGCAGGCTCTGTCGCGTTTAACCCGGGGGCGGACGCTTGTGATTATTTCGCATCACCTAAAGTCGATCATCCACGCCGACCATATTCTGGTACTCGATGGCGGCACGGTTGCTGAGCAAGGCAATCACGACCAGCTACTGGCCAGCAATGACCTTTATGCTCGCCTTTGGGCACTGGAAGAGAAAACAAACTCACTGGAATCGAAGGTGGCAGCGTGCTGAAAATGCTCAATCAACTGCTTGGCGAAGACACCGCGCTCTTGCGTCGCTATCTCGGTCTGGTCACTGTCTATGGTGTGCTAAGCGGTCTGACCATCTTGGCCCTTATCCCTCTTCTCTATTACCTCCTGATTGGCCAACTCAGTGTGGCCACCACATGGCTAGTAGTGCTGCTTTTCGGCATCCTAATCTGTTGGGGAGTGCGATGGCACGTGGAGCAGGCAGGCGTCCGTGTCGGCGTCGCCATCTTGCAGTCGGGCCGCCATCGCCTTGGCGAACACGTGATCCATCTGCCGGTTGGCTGGTTTACCGCGACAAATACCGCGCGCCTTAGCCATGTAACCACGCAGGGTATGATGGCGGTGGCCCAGCTTCCTGCTCACGTCTTTACACCGGTGATCAGCGGGCTTGTCACGCCTATCGTTCTCCTTGCCGCGCTATTGGTGTTGCATGCACCGCTGGGCATTGCGGCGCTGGTCGCGCTGCCGCTACTTTTGGGGGTTTTATTACTCACCGCCAAGCTTGCCCAGCATGCCGACAGGGCCTTCCAGCAACACTTTTCTGATACCAGTCAGCGCATGGTCGAGTTCGCCAGTGCCCAGACAGTCTTACGCGCCTTTAGTGGGAACAACCACAGCACACGCTTCTTAGAACAGGCCATGGAACAACAGCACCGCTCGGGAACAAGGCTGGCTTGCCTATCGGCACTTTCGGCGCTGCTCAATGCCTGGGCAGTGCAGACAGTCTTTGCCGTGCTGCTGATCGTCACAACCCTGTGGATCAATACGCTTTTGGAAGGATCACTGACGGCAGCGAGCATTATAAGCGTCATCATTGCGCTGGTACTGGTAAGCCGGTTCGTCGAACCGCTGCTGGACATCGCTCAACACAGCGACATTTTGCGTAGTGCAAGGGGGCAACTCGAAGAGATCCAGGCGATTTTCGACGCTGCCCCCCTAACCGAGCCAACGGTCCCTCAGCCACCGCGCGATGCCTCCATCGAATTGAGAGCCGTCCGCTTTCGCTATGCGCCGCATGAGCCCGACGTGCTCAACGGGGTTAGCCTATCTATCACGCCCGGTAGCATGACCGCATTGATCGGTGAGTCAGGTTCAGGCAAGACCACTCTGGCGCGCCTGGTCGCGAGATTTTTCGATGCAGATCACGGTAGTGTGCTCGTCGGCGGCGTGGACGTCCGCGATATGTCTAGTACCCAGCTGGCGGATCACGTCAGCCAGATCTTCCAGGAGAGCTACCTGTTTGCCGGCAGCATTGCTGACAATATTCGCTTTGGCCATCCCGACGCCAGCGATGCCGACCTGATGGACGCCGTGCGTCTGGCCGGTGTCATCGAGATCGTCGAACGCCTGCCCCAAGGATTGGACACACCAGTGGGCGAGGGAGGCGCCCGCCTTTCCGGCGGCGAACGGCAGCGTATCGCCATCGCCCGAGCACTCATTAAGAATGCGCCCATTCTGCTGGTGGATGAAGCGACTGCCGCACTGGATGCGGAAAATCAAGCCATCATTACCCAGGCGCTGGTGCGACTGAGAGGCCAACGTACGCTATTGGTGATCGCCCACCAACTCTCTACGGTGAGCATGGCTGATCAGATCATCGTGCTAGATGACGGACGCATCATTGAGCAAGGCGCGCCCGATGAACTGCTCGCTCAGCAGGGGCGATACGCCACGTTTCTTGACCAACGCCAAACCACCAAAGGGTGGCGCATCACCCCGGATAAAACGGGAGAAACCTCACAGTGATGCGCGTGTATCTGCCTCTCCTGTTTGTATTGCTGTGCGGGATGTCATTACTGACAGGCGCGCGGCAGATAAGCGGGTACCAACTTATCACCCTGTCAGATGATGCTTGGTTGACGTTGACGGCCAGCCGACTGCCGCGCCTGATCACGGTGTCCTTGACCGGAGTGGGCCTCGCGATTTGCGGTGTGATTTTGCAGCATATCGTGCGCAATAAGTTCGTGGAGCCCGCCACCTCGGGTGGGCTTGATGCCGCCAAACTGGGCATTCTCGTATCGCTGTCTCTAATGCCTACGGCTGGCGCTGGATCACGAATGCTTGCAGCCCTGCTCTTCTGCTTCGCTGCGAATGTTGTCTTTATCGCTATCGTTCGCCGCATCAAGTTCACCAACACGGTACTGGTTCCCGTCATCGGTTTGATGTACGGCGGCGTGCTAAGCGCCCTAGCCGAGTTCTACGCCTACCGCCATAACATCCTGCAAAGCATGCAGGGCTGGCTGCTGGGAGATTTTTCAAAGATCGTCCAGGGCCATTACGAAATCATCTACCTAATCCTGCCGGTCGTTGTGCTCGCCTACGTCTACGCTCATCGCTTCACGGTGCTGGGCATGGGCGAAGACATGGCGACGAGTTTAGGCGTGAACTATCTCGTCACCTCCGCCATTGGGCTGATGCTGGTGGCCATTACTGTCTCGGTCACGGTCATCGCGGTGGGCGCCATCCCCTTTGTCGGATTAGTGGTTCCCAATCTGGTAGCGCTCTACTACGGCGATAACCTGGCTCGCACCCTACCCGCCGTAGCACTGTCGGGGGCAACACTGCTGCTGGTCTGCGACATTGCGGGACGCCTGCTGATCTATCCCTTTGAAGTGCCCATCGGCTTAACGTCGGCTTGTGTCGGAGGCGTGCTGTTTCTGATCCTGATTGTCAGGAGGGCACAGTGATGACTATCAAAGCTCGCCACACCGTTTGGGCGGCCGTGATCGCTCTTGCGCTCGCTTTTGTCTTTGTACGCTCCGGTTTCGACTTCGAGTATGTGATACCGAAACGACTTGAGCGCTTGGCCACCATGGTGATCGGTGGCATTTGTGTCGCCTGGTCCGCCATTACGTTTCAGAGCCTTACCGGTAACCGGATATTAACGCCTGCCATCATGGGCTATGAGGCCGTCTATCTGCTGTTTCAGGCCCTGTTGATGCTGGTGCTGGGCACCCACAGTCTGATGGTGCTCGGCGAGCATGGCAACGCCGCACTCTCGGTCCTGCTGATGCTTGGCTACTCCTGGACGCTGCATCGATGGCTGTTTAGAGACGGCAGAGACAATGTCTATTTCCTGCTGCTGGTAGGACTGGTACTGACAATGGTCATTACCACTTTCACACAGTTCGTTCAGCTCAAAATGAGTCCAGGCGAGTTTTCCATTCTGATGGGTTACAGCCAAGCCGCTTTCGGTAACGCCAGCACCACACAACTGCTATACGCCACACTGATCGTGGCCGCGATTTGTCTGGTGGGACTGAAAAGCCTCCCAATGCTAGATGTGCTCTTGCTGGGCAGAGAGCAGGCCATGTCACTTGGCATCGATTATCGACGCTGCGTGCAACACCAGCTCTTTCTGATCGCCTCGCTGGTGGCTGTATCGACCAGCCTGCTTGGCCCCACGGCGTTCATGGGCATTTTCGTGGCCAATACGGCCTATGCGCTTGCAGGCACTTACCGTCATCGGGTCACGCTACCGGTGGGTTGTGCCCTCGCCATCGCCCTTTTCATCCTCGCCCAACTGCTGGTCGAACATCTCTTCAACTACACAACCACCGTCGGCATCCTCGTCAACCTCGTATGTGGGGCTTACTTCCTGTCGCTGATGGTGCGTACGCGAGGCGCAGCATGATCACGGTTCAAGACCTTCATAAAACCTACGGCGACCGTTCGGTGCTATCGGCGATCAATCTCTGCTTTCCATCAGGTCAGTTGACGTCCCTGGTGGGCCCCAACGGCGCGGGTAAGACGACGCTTCTGATGATGCTCGCGAGACTACTTAAGCCCTCTCGGGGGGATATTCGACTCGACGGCTCCCAGGTAACGCGCATTCCCATCAGCGAGTATGCCAGGCAGGTGGCCACGCTACGCCAGACGCCTGAGTTCAACCTACGCCTGACCGTCGAGGAGTTGGTCGCCTTTGGCCGCTTTCCCTATAGCCGTGGCACACTCACTCGGCACGACCATCGTGTGATTGACGACGCCCTGTCGTTTCTATCGCTGACGGCACTACGCGGTGCTTATCTGAACGAGCTCAGCGGCGGCCAACGCCAGATGGCGTTCCTGGCCATGACCATTGCACAGCAAACCGATTACCTGCTGCTCGACGAGCCACTGAATAACCTCGATATCAAACATGCCGTTCAGATCATGCAGGCTCTTCGCCGTCTCTGCGACGAGCATGGACGAACGGTCATCCTGGTCGTTCATGACATCAACTTTGCCGCCAACTACTCCGATTACATCGTCGCCATGAAGGATGGGGAAGTGCACTGCGATGGCAACGTCACCGACGTCATCACCGAACGGCGCTTGAGTGAGCTTTACGGACTGAAGTTCGACATCGCCCATAACGAACGCGGTTATCTATGTAATTACTTCAAGCCCTCAGGAAACCTGGAATGAAACGATCTCTAAACAACCGCTTGGCACGCCTTCTCCCACTCGCCTTGGTGGCGTTGCTACAAGGGTGCGATCAGCCCTCAGCCAACAATATGTCCGCACAGGAGGCCATAACACCGATCACGATTCACCACGCGCTGGGAAGCACCGTGATCGATCACCGTCCACACCGGGTAGCGGCATTAGACATGAATGAAGTCGATTTTCTGGATCAGTTGGACGTTCCGGTGGTGGGCATGCCAAAGGACTTTATTCCCCATTTTCTGGAGAAGTATCGAGACGACCCGACGATTGAAGATCTGGGCGCTATCGTACGCCCTAACCTTGAGCGAGTGCATCGCGCTAACCCTGACCTCATTCTTATGACGTCGTTACAGGCCAACGACTATAACGAGCTGACTCAGATCGCACCCACGCTGCACTTTGACGTGGATTACCGCAACAGTCAGACCAACCACATTGACGTTGTCATGGATCATCTCATGGATCTTGGGCAGATCTTTGGCAAACAGAAATTGGCCCGTCAGCGGGCAGCCGAGCTGCTTCATACCGTCGAGGAGGTCCGGCGTGTTACCCAAGGCCGCCCTGAGAAAGCCCTTATCCTGCTGCATAATAATGGGGCCTTCCACTCCTTTGGCGTGCAGTCACGCTACGGCTTCATCTTCACTGAATTCGGCGTTGCCCCCGCCGCTCCCGACATCGATACCGGCCTGCACGGCCAGCCGGTTTCTAGCGAATTCATCCAGCAGGCCGACCCCGACATCATCTATGTCGTGGATCGTACTGCCGTAATGGAGCACCGGCCCACCATGAGTACCGACAGCCTGGCCAACCCCCTATTACGCCAAACTAACGCCTGGCGAAATGACCGGGTGGTCTTTGTCGACCCCGAAGCCTGGTATGTCACCGCCGCCAGCGTCAGCGCTCTGGCGATCATCGCGGATGACATTATCGACGGCTACCGGCACTAGCAGACCATAGCACTAAAGCACTAAAGCACCTAAAAAAACGCTTTCATCGACTGCTTCAATGCGCCTTTTAACAGGCGCTCAATTGAAGCGGTGTAGTTCCTCTGTGTTTAAAAATGGAGATCGACATGCCCTTACATTGCCACCACCGTCCCCTACAGCCGACGAGAGCACTACATTGCGCCTCTTGCTCAAACCCTTTATCGCTCGTCAGGAGCGCATTTCTGCTCGCTCTGAGCGCGAGTGCTGTCATGCTGCTGTCTTCACAAGCTCTCGCACAGGCCCAGGAGACCGAGACCCGCAGTACTACTGCCCTAGCACCCATCACCGTACACGGAGAAGCGACATCCGTTAACGATACGTATGCCGGCGGCCAAGTCACCTACAGCAACCGGGCGGGCTTCCTGGGGAAAAGAGACTTCATGGAGACGCCTTTCAATGCCATCAGCTATACGGATCGCTTTATCCAGGATCAACAAGCTCAGAGTATTACCGATGTAATTGCAGCGACGGATCCGAGTGTCTTCAGCAACGGCGTCACCAGTGCCTGGAGCGAAACCTATTCGATCCGTGGTTTTGACGCCAGCACACGTGACGTCACGTTCGGTGGTCTGGCCGGGATGGCCCCCTACTACCGTACGTCTCCAGAAATGTTCGAGCGTATCGAGGTGCTCAAGGGGCCTTCGGCACTACTCAACGGGATGCCGCCAGGTGGCTCCGTTGGCGGTGCCATTAACCTGGTTCCCAAACGGGCTGGCGATGAACCGTTGACGCGTTTCACCACCACGTATATGTCCGACGCCCAGATTGGCGGGCACCTTGATGTCGGCCGACGCCTGGGTGACGACCAGCAGTTTGGCGTTCGCGTTAACGGCGTATACCGCGACGGCGAGGGGGCTGTGGATAACCAGACACCAAAGGTTCAAATGGGCTCTCTGGGGTTGGACTGGCGCGGTGATCACGCTCGACTATCAGCCGACTTGTACAGTGCGGACGACCATATTGATGGACCCGCTCGAGGTATCAACCTGGCCCCCGGCCTGGCAGTTCCGACGCCTCCCGCCCCCGATACACTGATCAACCCGGACTGGGCCTTTGCCGACACGCGCGACAAGGGGGCCATATTGCGTGGCGAATTCGACTTTACCGACGAGATCATGGGGTACGCGTCAATAGGTCAAAGCGAAACCAATTACACCTACAACGGTGCCATGTCAGCCCAGGTGCTTGATGATCAAGGCAACTATCGCACAAGCGTTGGTCAGCTTGCCTTCGATGTCGAAAAAACATCGGCGGAAGTCGGGGTTCGCGGTCACTTCCAGACCGGCGCTGTCAGTCACGACATCAGCGTCAATGCCACCCATTATGAGCACGAGCAGCACGATTACGGGCGCAGAAGCGTTCCCGATGCGGACTGGATCACCAACCTATACAATCCGCAATGGGGCCCCGCCGCTGATTTCATTACACCGCACATCATGCATACAGAGCTACGCTTGAACAGCTACGGTTTGGCAGACACGCTCTCGTTTGCCGATGATCGCATACAGCTGACGCTCGGCGCCCGACGCCAGGAAGTGGTGAGCGACACCTACAGCGTGATGACCGGCACACGTATCTCCCGCTATGATGAAAGCGCGGTCACACCCGCCGCAGCACTACTTTTCAAAGCGACCGACCAGGTATCGCTCTACGCCAACTATATCGAGGGGCTCAGCCAGGGGGCCACGGCACCTATGACTGCCGCCAACGCTGGTGAGGTGTTCGAGCCTTACAAGACCAAACAGAGCGAGGTTGGCGTGAAACTTGATCTGGGTGATTTTTCACACACGCTTAGCCTGTATGAAATAAAGCGGCCCAGCAGCTACACCGACCTGGCAACCAATATCTTCTCGGTTGGGGGCGAGCAGCGGAACCGAGGAGTGGAGTGGAGTTTCTTCGGCAGTCCTCTCAGCAACCTGCGCCTGATGGGGGGCATCGCTTATGTAAACCCAGAAATCACGCGCGCCGCGAGCGATGAAGAACAAGGCAATCAGGCAACCGGCGTACCAGACCTGCAAGCCAAGCTAGGCACTGAATGGGATCTATCCGTAGCACCAGGGCTGACACTGACCGCTAATGCCACCGCGATGTCAGAGCAGTACATTAATAGTGACAACTCCCTATCAGTACCCGGACACACTATTTATGACGTTGGAGCACGCTACGCCTCTAACCTTTCCGGCTATCCACTCACACTGCGTGCCACTGTTAACAATGTGACCGATAAAACGTACTGGGCAATGCCACAACTCTCAAGCCTCGCATTAGGCGCCCCCCGCACCTTTATGTTTTCGGCCTCACTGGACTTCTAGACGACTGTAACAAGCGGTGCTAATGCCATAACACCGAATATTTTTCACTACTAACTCCGTAAAACCTCCCCACCTACGCTCGCCGAGCGGGCGTAGGTGTGGATAACTTAAACCGTTAGGTGCTGCTTGATCAGCTCGTTGGAAAGCTCGCTGATATCACCTTTGGCCACCGGGCGGCCGCGGTCCATTATCACAAAGCGGTCGGCGTATTTGCGCGCAAAGGGCAGCTTCTGCTCGACCAGCAGCACCGTTAGGGCGTCTTCGGCAATCAGCTGGCGAATCACCTGGCCAATTTGCGCGACGATATTGGGCTGAATGCCCTCCCCCGGCTCATCCAGAATCAAGAGTTTGGGCTCGATTACCAGCGCTCGGCCAATGGCAAGCTGCTGCTGTTGCCCGCCGGATAAGTCACCGCCGCGGCGGTGCTTCATCTCCTTGAGCACTGGAAACAGTTCATAGATACGCTCGGGGATTTTTTTTAGTCCGTCGCTGCGTGCGGCAAGGCCGGTACGCAGATTCTCTTCTACGGTGAGTAGCGGAAAAATCTGCCGCCCTTGCGGTACAAAGCCAATGCCCAGCCGCGAGCGCGCTTCCACGGCTTTTTGGGTTAGCTCAACCGCTTCGCTGCTCGCCTGGTAGCGCAACTGGCCACTTTTTACCGCCACTTCGCCCATGATGGCTTTCATCAGCGTGGTTTTACCCACTCCGTTGCGGCCCATCACGCAGGTGCACTGGCCAGCGGGTACGTCCAGGTCCAGATCCCATAGCGTATGGCTTTCCCCATAAAACTGGTTGAGCTTTTCAATTGCCAGCATCAGGCAGCCTCCTCGTCGTCAGCACCCAGGTACACTTCGACTACGTTGGGGTCGCTTGAGACCTGATCCATGCTGCCTTCGGCCAGCACACTTCCTTGGTGAAGCACGGTCACCTTGCGGGCAATTGAGCGCACAAAACCCATATCGTGTTCCACGACGACCACCGACTGCTTACCCGCCAAACCGGTCAGCAGTTCGGCTGTACGCTCCATTTCCTGCTCGGTCATCCCCGCGACCGGCTCATCCACCAGCAGCAAGCGAGGGCGCTGCATCAGCAGCATGCCAATTTCCAGCCACTGTTTTTGACCATGAGAGAGGATCCCGGCGGGCTGATAGCGCAGTGGCACCAAGCCGATGGTTTGCAGCACTTCGTCGATGCGGTCCTTGATTTCGCCGGTCATGCGCGCCGTTAGCGTGGGCAATATTCGTTTGTCAGTCGCCATGGCAAGCTCCAGGTTTTCAAACACGCTTAGCGCTTCAAACACCGTGGGCTTTTGAAACTTGCGCCCGATGCCGAGGCTCGCGATCTCCGGCTCGTTCATATGAAGCAAATTATGGCGGCTGCCGAACCAAACGCTGCCCTCGGTGGGCCGCGTCTTGCCGGTGATGATATCCATCATGGTGGTTTTACCCGCGCCATTGGGGCCGATAATGCAGCGCAGTTCGCCGTCATCGATGGTCAAGTTGAGGTTGTTGATCGCCTTGAAGCCATCAAAGCTTACCGTGACGTCTTCCATATACAGAATCGGGCCATGGCGAACATCAACTGGCGAGGCGTCTGGCGCCATAAAGTCAAACACCCGGTCGCGGGCTTTGAGTGATTGCAGCAAACTCATACGATAGCCTCCTGAGTACCCGCGCTGTCTGATGTAGCGGCACGGCGGCGCTTACGCAGAAGCCCCGCCACGCCTTTGGGTAGAAATACCGTCACGAGAACAAACATCGCGCCCAGGGCAAACAGCCAGGCATCGGGCATTACCCCGGTAAAGATGGTCTTGGCGTAGTTGACTAAAATCGCACCGATGACCGCGCCATACAGGGTGGCCCGCCCGCCAAGTGCAACCCAGAGTACGATTTCGATGGAGAACAGCGGGGAGAACTCGCTGGGGTTAATGATGCCCACCTGAGGCACGTAAAGCGCACCGGCCAGCCCCGCGATCATCGCGGAAACCACAAACACAAACAGCTGAAAGCGCTCCACCCGGTAGCCGATAAAGCGCGTACGCGCTTCAGCATCCCGTGTGGCCACACACACCCGGCCCAGCTTGCTGGAAACAATCGCCCGGCACAGGATATAGCTCAGCGCGAGTGCGACGCCGGTGGCCAGGAAAAGCCCCAGACGTGTGTCGTTGCTGCGTAGGTTAAAGCCTAAAATCTCGCGAAAATCGGTCAGGCCGTTGTTGCCGCCAAAGCCCATTTCGTTACGAAAGAACGCCAGCATCAGCGCAAAGGTAAGCGCCTGGGTAATAATTGAGAGATACACCCCGGTAACCCGCGAGCGAAACGCCAGAAAGCCGAACACCAGTGCCAGAAGCCCCGGCGCCAGCAGCACCATGGCAAACGAGAACCAGGCCATATCAAAGCCCTGCCAGTACCAGGGCAGGCTGTCCCAGCTCAGGAAAACCATGAAATCCGGCAGCTCCGGGTGGCCGTAGGTGCCCCGGTCACCAATCTGGCGCATCAGGTACATGCCCATGGCATAGCCTCCAATGGCAAAAAATGCGCCGTGGCCCAGGCTTAAAATGCCCAGATAACCCCACACCAGATCCACCGCAACGGCAAGCAGCGCATAGCTTAAGTACTTGCCGAACAGGTTAACCGTGTAGGCGTTAACGTGCAGCGGGCTACCTTGAGGCACCACGGTATGCAGCACCGTGACGAGCAGCAGCGCAGCCAACAACACGCCCAGGAAAATCTGCGTGGCGCGCTCGCCAAACGGGCGGGTGAGCCAAAACTGGCTTGATGGTGACGGGGTTGTTGAAAGTGACGGTTTTGAAAAAGATCGTGTCATCATGGGTTAGCCCTCCGCAGCCCGGCCCTTCTGCGGGAAGAGTCCACGCGGGCGTTTTTGAATAAACAGGATGATAAACACCAGTACGATAATCTTGGCCAGCACCGCGCCCGCCCAGGGCTCCAGCACCTGGTTGATCACGCCCAGCGACAGCCCGGCCACCAGCGTCCCCCACAGATTGCCCACACCGCCGAATACCACCACCATGAACGAATCGATGATGTAGTTCTGGCCGAGGTTCGGCCCCACGTTGGTGAGCTGGGAAAGCGCGACCCCGGCAAGCCCGGCAACCCCCGAACCCAGCGCAAACGTCATGATATCCACACGTGTCGCACGGATGCCCATGGAGCGTGCCATGGCGCGGTTCTGGGTCACGGCACGCACTTCAAGCCCCAGGCGCGTGCGGCGCATAATCAGCATCAACGCGGCGAAAACGACCAAGGCAAAGATGAGCACCACCATGCGGTTAATGGTTAGCGACAGCGCATCGTTGATCACCAGCGAGCCGCTCATCCACTCAGGGGTAATCACCGTGCGGTTAAGCGGTGAGATGCCGGTGCGTACCAGCTGCTGCAGAATCAGGCTGATACCGAAAGTGGCGAGCAGCGTTTCCAGCGGGCGGCCTTTCAGAAACTGAATAACGCTGCGCTCAATCGCGACACCCACGAGGGCGGCGACCAGAAAGCCGGCCGGGATGGATAGCACCAGCGCCAGCCCCGGCTGGCCGGGCAATAGCTGCTGCATCATCCAGGTAGTGTAAGCACCCAGCATCATCAGCTCGCCGTGGGCCATGTTGATCACACCCATCACGCCAAAGGTAATCGCCAGACCAATGGCGGCCAGTACCAGTACCGACCCCAGGCTCAAGCCAAAGTAGAGCGTTTCAACCCCACGGTTGATTTTCAGGTTCTGTTCCACGCTGACAAGCGCGGCGCGGGCGGCATCCGCAACTACCGGGTCGTCGCCATTGGCTGCGCGGTTCAGAGCCACCCGAGCACGGGGATGCAGGCTGCCGGTAAGCGCCTCGACGCCGGCCATTTCTCCCTGCTCGGCGCGATAAATCGCCACCGCCTGGCTTAGCCGGGTGCGCACCTGACTATCGTCTTCTTCCAGTATCAGTTCATTGATCGGTTCGACCAGCTCGCTGTCCACTTCGCCCAGCAGTCGAGCGGCGGAGGTGCGGCGGCGTTCCAGATTGGGCGAGTAGAGATCCACCACGGCAATCGCACTGCGCAGCTGGTTACGCAGGGCGTTATTGATGCCCACGCGGTCCAGATCGCGACGTGACATTTCACCCAGCGGTTCATTCGTCAAGGCGTCTGCCACCGGCCACTCGCGGCCACTGTTATCGAGTACGACAACAAATTGACCATCGTCGGCACGCTGCAAGCGGCCATCCAGCAGGGCCTGCAGCCAATCACGGGCGCGCTCGTCGTCGCTTTGTAAAATGGCGGTGATGGCCTCGCCTTTATCGCGGTAAGAATCAACATCCAGTGCGTCAAGAAGCGCAAGCGCAGCGGTATCATTAGGTGAGGAATTGGCGGTGTTTGTTTGTGCCTGCGCGGTGAGGGTGACCCCCAACAGCAGGCAGCAGAGCATCGCCAAGGAAAGGAAACGCCTCATAGGGTTCTTCCTTTGGTTATCCAGGTGAGAAGGTAGCGTGCTCCTTGCCGCGCCGGGGCGCGGCAAGGGAGATGTTTTAGCGCAGTTAATTACTCGGCGAGTGCCGCTTCGGCTTCTTCAGCGGCGGTGCTGCCACCGCACGAGCCGTTCACGACGTTAAAGTTGCCGCACTCCATGGGCTTGCGCCAATCGGCAATCAGATCACGCGAGCCGGGCAGGTAATCAGACCAGGCATCACCCGCTACCGTTGAGGGCGTTTGCCAAACGATGTCGAACTGGCCATTGTCCTGAATTTCACCAATCAGCACTGGCTTGGTGATGTGGTGGTTAGGCATCATCGCCGCATAGCCACCGGAAAGGTTGGGTACGGTCACACCGATGATGGCGTCTTTTACCGAATCGACATCGGTAGTACCCGCTTTACGCACCGCTTCGGCCCACATGTTGAAGCCAATGTAGTGCGCTTCCATGGGGTCATTGGTGACGGTTTCTTCGTCGCCGGTGTAATCGATCCAGGCGTCGATAAAGTCGTAGTTATCGTCGTTATCGACGCTCATAAAGTAGTTCCAGGCAGCCAAGTGGCCCACCAGCGGGCCGGTATCAATACCGGTAAGCTCTTGCTCGCCAACCGAGAAGGCGATAACCGGAATATCGGCGGCGTCGATCCCCTGGTTAGAAAGCTCGGTATAAAACGGCACGTTGGCATCACCGTTAATCGTCGAAATCACGGCGGTCGGTTTGCCCTCTTCACCAAAACGACGGATTTCTGACACGATATTCTGCCAATCGGAGTGGCCGAACGGTGTGTAGTTGACCATGATGTCTTCTTGCGCAATACCGTGCTCATCCTTAAGGAAGGCTTCGAGGATACGGTTAGTGGTGCGCGGATAAACGTAGTCGGTACCGATCAGCGCAAAGCGCTCAATGCCGACTTCATTGATCAGATATTCAACGGCAGGAATGGCCTGCTGATTAGGCGCCGCCCCGGTGTAGAACACGTTTTCTGATGACTCTTCGCCCTCATACTGCACCGGGTAGAACAGCAGGCCGTTTAACTCTTCGACCACCGGCAGCACGGCCTTACGCGATACCGACGTCCAGTTACCGAAAATGACATCAACCTCTTCCTGGGCCAGCAGTTCACGGGCACGTTCGGCAAACAGCGGCCAGTTAGAGGCCGGATCAACCACTACCGCCTCCAGTTGGCGGCCCAACAAGCCCCCAGCGTCATTTTGCTGCTCAATCAGCATCTCGACCGTATCCTTGAGAACGGTTTCACTGATCGCCATGGTGCCGGACAGAGAGTGCAGGATACCGACCTTGATCGGGTCGTCGTTCTGATCGCCGCTTTGGGCAATGGCCTGGGCGCTTGCACCCATCACTGCGGCGGCCAGTAGAGAAGTAATAAAACGGCGAGAAAGGACATTGTGATGTTGTATGGCCACTTGAATCTCCTTGCACCCTTTATAGCTGGGGCTTGTTATGAGGGCTTCGCGACCGAGCTGACTGCCATTACGCGTGATTATTATGGGTACGGCATCGACTCGGTACGTCCACGAGGACTTAGCCACTAGCATTTGCAAGGGGTGCGCCACATTGAAACAAAAGCTAGTATTAACTTTTAAATCAATTGCTTGGATATATTTAAAAAGCTACCATTCTGATCTTTTGCACTGCGGTAGCGCGTCCATGCATTTGCGGCGCACACTTCTTATGCACCAGGACGACGCTTTGCACCAACAGTGCACGTTAAGGCTTCAGATACAAAAAAACGCCCTAGGAAACTCCAGGGCGTTTTGGATTAGAGCTTGAAAGAGCACTTAAAGAAGTACCCAAAAAGTACTTAAAAAAGCACTAAAAAATGCTTATTCGGCAGCCGCTGCCGCCCGCTTACGACGCTTTTTCAACAGCGGTAAGCCAAGCGACAGTAACGCGATTACCAACAGCGAGAGTGAAATCGGCTTATCAATAAACGTCGTCCAGTCACCGCCGGAGATCTGCAGCGCACGGCGCATGGACTCTTCCATGATATTGCCCAGAATCAACGCCAGGATCAGCGGGGCCGCCGGGAAGCCAAACAGGCGCATGCCCAGGCCCAGCAGGCCAAAGCCCAACAGCAGCAGCAGGTCAAACACGCTAAAGCTCATGCCGTAAACGCCGATCATGCAGAAGATTAGAATCAGCGACAGCAGCAGCGGCTTGGGGAGGTCGAGAATTTTGGCAATCAGCGGAATCAGCGGCAGGTTCAAGACCAGCAGGAAGATGTTGCCGATATACATACTGGCTACCACGCCCCAAAACACGTCCGGGCGTTGCTCAAGCATCATCGGGCCAGGTGTAACGCCCATCACCAACAGCGCGCCCAGCAGTACCGCCGTGGTGCCCGAACCCGGTACACCCAACGTCAATAATGGTACAAATGAGCCGGTACACGCCGCATTGTTGGCGGCTTCAGGAGCTGCCACCCCTTTAATGTTGCCCTGACCGAAGGTATTACCATCTTTGGCAATACGCTTTTCCATGCTGTAGCCCAGAAACGAGCCAATAGTGGCGCCAGCACCAGGCAAAACGCCGGTGAAAAAGCCCAGTACCGAACTGCGGCCAACCGGTCCGGCGATCTCTTTCACTTCAGAACGGGTTAGTTTTAGCGAGCCAATCGCATTGCGTGGCGTCTCTTTACCGCCCCCGCCACGCAGCAGCATGTAGAACACCTCAGCGAGCGCAAAAATACCCAGCGCGACCACCAGGAAATCAATGCCGTCAAGCAACTGCGCCGAACCAAAGGTAAAGCGCTCAGTACCAGTTTGCATATCGATGCCGACAATCGAGATCATTACCCCGACAACCGCGGCGATTAAGCCTTTTACCAGCGACTTATCAGACAGCGACACAACGGCGGTCAGGCCCAATACCATCAGGGCAAAATATTCAGCCGGACCAAAGCTAACCGCCACCTTGGAGAGCAACGGAGCCACCAGCATCAAGAAAATGACCGACACCGTGCCGCCCACAAAAGATGAATAGGCGGCTATGGCAAGCGCTTTACCCGCCAGCCCTTTCTTGGCCATGGGATAGCCGTCAAACGAAGTAGCCACCGTGCCCGCCACCCCTGGCGCATTAAGCAGGATGGATGACGTGGAGCCACCGAAAATAGCCCCGTAATAAACTCCCGCCATGAGAATCAAGCCAGAAGATGGCTCCATGGCAAAGGTAATCGGAATCATCAAGGCAAGTGCACTGATGGGGCCTAACCCCGGCAGCATGCCAATAATCGTGCCAGCAAACACGCCGGCAAAAACGTAAGCGATATTGATCGGCTCAAGCGCGATGCCAAAGCCGTACATAAGATTATTCAAGGCATCCATGAGAGTTACCCTCTTAAAGACCTGCTAAAACGGCTTGTTTAGAAAGGCAAAACGCCCGTCGGTAGATACACATCCATGACCCGTGTCATGGTGAGATAGAGGGCTAATACCACTCCCAACGACGTGGCAATGTTGACTATTAGGCGGCGATAGCCGTAGTAGGCAGTCAACCCTACGCATAGCAGCGTGGAAGCCAGGACAAATCCTAACGGCACTAGTAGCAGCGCATACGCTGCAATCGCCAGTGACGTGACAATAACGCGCGCCCAAGGCGTCAGCAGCAGCGGGCCCTGAGTGGCTTCTTCGTCAATCTCATCTGCGCCGGCTATCGCGCCAGGTTTTTCAAAAAACAGAAAGGCCGCCAGCAGCAGCAGAGCGACACCTAATACCTTGGGGAACAGGTCAGAATCGACCGGGCGTGGCAACGGAAACGTAGGCACTTGCCACGCCATGGCCAAATAGGCAGCAGCGAAGAGCGCCAGTACCACCGCCAGCCACTGGTTGGTATTCAATTTAGTCATTGGAATTCTCCGGGAGCACACGCCCAGTCGTTTCGGACAGGGACGTCACGAACAGACGCACCCAGCGGCACATTGGCCGCTGGGATAACACAGCATTGCTCTATAGGGTGTTTATTGGCGCAGCAGGCCAAGGTCGCTCAGCACGCTGCTGAACTGCTCTTGCTGCTCATCAAGGAAGACACCAAATTCTTCGCTGTTCTGATAGGCATCGATCCAACCTAACTGGTCGCTTGCCTGACGCCAGGCATCGGTTTCGAGCATTTCAGCGAACAGATCTTCGTAGTAGGCAACTGCTTCTTCGGGCATATCCGGGGTGCCCATCACGCCACGCCAGATGTCGAAGGTGTAATCGATACCTTGTTCCTGGTAGGTCGGCACGTCAGCTAATCCACCGCCCAGACGCTCTTCGGAAGATACGCCCAGGGCGCGCAGTTGACTGCCCTCACCCAGTTGGCCCACCGACTCACCCGCACCGGTAATGACCGCTTCAATATGCCCGCCCATCAGGTTGGTCATGGCATCGCCACCGCCTGAGAACGGAATATAGTTAATGCTTGAAGCATCAAGGCCAGCTGCCGAAGCAAGGCCTGCGACAGAAATATGATCCATCGAGCCCGGCGCACTGCCGCCGCCCACGCTCAGGCGGGGATTCTCTTTGAGTGCCGCAAACAGATCGTTAAGATCCTGATATTCAGAGTCTGCGGCTACCAGAATGATCGAGTAATCGGTATTGATGCGTGCCACCGGGGTGAAGTCGGTGTGATCGTAGCGCGACGCACCGGCAAGCGGAACCAGAATCACTGGTGGGCTAGTAGCAAACAGTTTGTGTGGGTTACCGCTATCACGAGCGATTTGCGCCCAGGCCACCGCACCACCACCGCCAGGTACGTTGATTGCGGCAAAGTTCTTGTCAGCCAGTTCTTCTTGCTGAATAACACGCGACATGGTGCGCACCAGCGTATCCCAGCCGCCACCCGGGTTGGCGGGGGCAACGAACTCAATCGATTTGCTCGGCGTCCACTCCTGAGCCTGGGCAGTGACACTCATACCCGCCAGAGCGGCCATCGGTAGGGCAATTACGGCTAAGCGCTTCAAGGAAAGCGAGGTCATTTGGCGTTCTCCACATATATATGTTGTTGTGTGGTCCACTGTTATTATTTCGTGGTTACGCCGCGAACGTTAGAAGAGGTCGCCCCTTGCCGACAAGTTTGTGAACATAAAGAACAAAAAGTGCATTGTGAGCGTTTTGTTCATTATGCTCACGCACTGGGTTTATAAATAGGGCTTGTAAATAGAATTTATAATGTGTCCATCCACTCCCGGCCCCGCTCAAGTAGGCGATAGCGGCGCTCGGGACGCCCCACATCGCCATAACCTAGCTCAGCAGCCACGCTCTGCTCGGCGACCAGAAATTCCAGATAGCGGCGGGCAGTCGAGCGGCTTGCGCCCATGGCTTTAGACACCTGCATCGCCGTTAGCGGCAGCGACGAGATCGTCAATGCGTCGATCACGCTGCGCAGCGTTAATCGATCAATCCCCTTGGGCAAACTGCCCACCGGCGTGCGGGGGCTGGCGTCAGGCATCAAGCGTGCCAATACTTGATCCAGCTCATCCTGGTTCATTTCATTTTGATTGGCCAGCGCTTCGCGCTCACGCTGAAAACGCATGAGCGTCTGGTGCATTCGAGAGGCTTCGATGGGCTTGATCAGGTAGTCAAAAACACCACAGCGCAGCGCTTCACCGATGGTGTCGACCTCGCGTGCAGCGGTCACCATCACGATATCCACATGCACATAGTCGCGCCGAATGGCCCATAGAAGCTCTAGCCCCTCTACATCCGGCAGATAGGCATCCAACAAGATCAAATGGATATGGTCAGCATGCTCGGCCATCAGGGCTTTGGCTTCGCTGCCATTGCGCGCCATACCCACTACGTGAAAGGCATCACTTTGCTCAATGAAGGTCTTGTGGATGTCGGCGATGCGAAAATCGTCTTCGACAACCAGAATGCCGTATTGGGTTGCAGGCATGCTCACTCCTTTTACGGGCGTCATTATTATGCTTAGGGCGCATCAGGTTCAGCGCACAGTGAGCGGTCCAGCACTGCAATAAAGCAGGCGCCGCCCAGCTCGCTCTCTTCAAGCGTTACGGCACCACCATGCTGTCGGCAAAGCCTTGCCACCAGCGCCAAGCCGATGCCGCAATGCTTGCCCGCTTTAGTAGAAAAGCCTTCCTGGAACACCGACTCGGCATGCTCGGGGAGTACGCCTGGACCATTATCCTCTACTTCAATCAGCAACTGCTCACCCAAATCAGTGAAAAACAGTCGTACGCTGGGCGCGCTGCTATTAGGGCCGTTAAGCGCGGCGTAACAGGCATTATCCAGCAGGTTACCGACCACACTCATCATGACTTCCTGCCCGGTCGGGGTCAGCGGGCAGGAGAGCGAGCTCTGCTCGTCGATCTCAAGCGTCACGCCCAGTTCACGTGCCCGGGTAAGTTTACCCAACAGTGTACCGCTGAGCACCGTATCGGCGACATTGCGCATCAAGAAACTCATCTGTGCCTGCGCCCGCTCGGTTTCCTGATGAATGAGCGCCAGCGCCTCGTCAATGCGCTCAAGCTGAAGGAGCCCGGAAATGGTATAGAGCTTATTGGAGAACTCATGGGCTTGGGCACGCAACATATCCACATCCCGGCTTGCCTGGGTGAGCGCCTGGGAAAGGTCGATGATTTCCCGACGGCTTCGAAACGTGGCCACCGCGCCTTCGATTTCTCCCTCATGCAGAATGGGCACCCGGTTAACCACCGCCGGGTGGTCACCCAGCCACATCTGCTGATCAAACTCCTGCTCGCCGTGCTTGAGCACTTCCAATAGGCGGGTGTTGGGCACCACATCCTGAATCGGCTGGCCCAGCATGACATGCTCATCGGGCAGATTGAGAAAACGTCTGGCCTGTTGATTCACAAGAGTAATATAGCCATCGCGATTAACCGCCAGGATACCCTCGTGAATGGACTGCAAGATGGCTTCTTTTTCCATTGCCAGCCGGGCGATTTCATAAGGCTCCAGGCCTAGAATCACCTTCTTAAGGTGCTGGGATAACCAATACGCACCGGCAAAGCCCAAAGCAATCATCAGCGCGACGAGCGCCCAGCCGAAGCTGGTGTAACGCGCAACATCCATCTCTACCCGGTCCATCATAAAGCCGACGGAAACGAGTCCGATAATATTGCCCTCTTCATCCCAAATCGGGGTTTTACCGCGCATAGCGGTCCCCAATGTGCCGGTCGCCTCGGACACGTAGGACTGACCATAAATAAGCGCCTGGTCGTTATCCCCGCCCACCATCGCCTCGCCAAGTCGCTCTGTGACAGGGTGTGAATAGCGAATCGACTGCGCATTGCCGACCACCACATAGCGCGCGCCAGTTTCTATACGCACTCGCTCTGCAAGTGGCTGAATGATCAGCGCCGGGTCAGGCGTGGCAAACGCATTTACAATCTGCGGCATGCCCGCCACCGTTTTTGCAACCGCCAATGCCCGCTCGCCCATCTGGTGGCTGATAATCTCTGCTTTGCGGTGATTGAGATATGTACCTTGAGCCAGTAGCATGCCGGCCAGCAGTAACCCCACCAACAGCATTACCTGCAAACGAAAGCTACGTTTATACCAGCGACGTTTCGCACGAGTACGGCGCCAGCGCTGTAATTCAGCTAAGGTACGGGGGCGGGTATCAGTCATGGCGGAACTCAAAATGCGCGACAACGTCATTATGACATGCGCAGCAAGGGGGCGTTAATCGCCATCTTTTATGTCATTCAGGGAGGCGTTGGGTGTTCAGCATATTTAAACGCGTTATTTCGTCGAACGGCTGTCTGTTTATCAGCACTACTTATTTAAGTCTTATGCTTGCCAGTCCGGCGGCCGCTAATCCTTTTTATGCGCCCCCGCCACCCACCGACGACGCACCGATTTTTAGCGGCGACGCTGAACTTGGCTTTACCCACCTTTCCGGTAACACCAATAGTCAGACGCTGATTGGCAAGTCCCGCTTGACCTGGCTGACCGGCGATTTTATACATTCGCTGCGCGGCGAGGTGCGTAACGTGAGCAAGGATGGCGAAACCAGCGCCGAGCAGTATCTGGTAGCTGGCCGCGAGCGCTATGATTTCAACGGCCCACACTACGTGTTCGGCTTTGCCCGCTGGGAGAAAGATCGCTTTGCGGGTTACGACCAGCAGCTTTCCGTGATCGGCGGTTATGGCCGCCAGCTGTTAGAAGGCTCGCGCCATTCTCTTTCGCTTGAGGCAGGCCCAGGCTACCGGAATGACCGCTTGCGCGACGCTGATAACGAACAGCTTGCGGTTGCCTATACCGCCTTGGCCTATCACTGGGGCTTTTCGGATTACGCTGATATCGAGCAGGAAATGTCGGTGGAGTACACCCAGCAAAACATCACGGGCAGATCACTGACAGCGCTCACCGCCAGGCTCAACTCGCGTATGTCGCTACGCTTGTCCCATGAAATTAAACACAATTCTCAGCCGCCGGACGACGCCAGCGAACGCACCGATAACACCACCAGCGCCTCGCTACTTTATCACTGGTAGTCAAAGCAACACTTATGTTGGCTGGCCAGCCAATATTAACACCGGCTTTGTTTTTTTCATCGCTCCAGTATGGTGCATTGCCTTGTTTTAAGCTCCCATATTTAAGCATCCAATCCAATCACGTTCGACTTTGGTCTAGTCGCACGATATACTAGCGCCAGTTTCCTGTCCTCGCGCCATTCAATGAATGGCGCTTTTTTTTTGCTGCGCTTTCCGCATTTGCGCTGTTTCCTCATGTTCCACCAAGGTGTTCTTATTGATGAACCAACCAATCTCCGATGCTGAAAGCTATAAGCATTCTTCGCTTGGCGACCCCATCGTACTCACGTTAAGCATTGGCTTTATCGTGCTTTTTCTAGCGCTTTCCTTTTACGATCTGGACCTTGTCGCTGACTCGATCAGCCAGGGTTTTGCCTGGAGCGCGCTGACCTTCGGTACCTACTTCCAGTTTCTGATGCTGTTGACGTTCTTCATCGCCATCGGGCTTGCGCTGACGCCAGCCGGCAACGCCAAGATCGGCAACCTGGATGCACCGGAACTGAGCACCTTTAAGTGGCTTTCGATCATCTTGTGTACGCTGCTGGGCGGTGGTGGTGTCTTTTTCGCCGCCGGTGAGCCGATCTATCACTTCGTGAACGTGCCGCCCACCTTCGATACCGACCCGGGTGTGGCCGCCGCAGTGCCTGGCGCGCTCGCGCAGTCGTTTACCCACTGGGGATTCGTCGGCTGGGCAATTCTGGGGTCGCTCACCGCAATCGTGCTGGCCCACGCCCACTACGTGAAAGGCCAGCCGCTGCAACCACGCACCCTGCTCTACCCGTTATTCGGTGAGCGCGTAATGCGTGGCCCGCTGGGTGGCGTCGTGGATACCTGCTGCGTATTGGCAGTGGTAGCGGGCACCGTCGGTCCGGTCGGCTTTCTGGCGACCCAGGTCAGCCATGGCCTTGAGGTGCTGTTCGGGCTGCCTAACACCTTCGTTACCCGGCTTTTGGTTCTGGCGACCCTGGGTATGGTGTACGTGCTTTCAGCGGTCAGCGGTGTACACAAGGGCATGCAGCTCTTGAGCCGCTTCAATGTCATGCTGGCGCTGGGCATCGGCGCGGTCATCTTCTTGTTCGGGCCGACGCTGTTTCTGTTCAACAGCTACTTTGCCAGCATGGGCACGTACCTGGACAACTTCTTCAAGATGGTCACCGCCACCGCGGAAACCTCGCCGGCGGATTGGATGCAGTGGTGGATCGTGTTCTTCTACGCTTGGTTCATCGCCTTTGCGCCCTTGATGGCGATCTTCGTAGCGCGCATCTCGCGCGGGCGTACCATTCGCGAGATGATTCTGGCCGTGGCGGTCATCGCCCCCATCGCCACCACGGTCTGGTTCACACTGCTGGGCGGCTCAGGCATCTACTACCAGTTGACCGGCGTGATCGAACTGACCGATGCGCTGACGAACTTTCAGTTCGATATCGCCACGCTCACCTTGGCCCAGGCGCTGCCTGGCGGTACCTGGATGGCGCTGGCAATCCTGCTGCTGACGACCATCTTCGTGGCCACCACCGGCGACTCCATGAGTTACTCCATTGCCATGGTCGGTGCGGGCCACGATGAGCCCAGCCCGTTTCTACGCGCCTTCTGGGGCGTGACCATGACGATCATGGCCGCGGTGCTGCTGGCCATGCGTGAAGGCCAGATCGCCGCACTCCAGCAATTCATCGTGATTACCGCCGTGCCGGTATCTTTGATTCTGCTGCCCTCCCTTTGGGATGGCCCGAAAGCGGCGTTCGCCATGGCCCGGGAGCAGGGCATTATTGACAGCTAGCGACTCTGGTAAATCTTTCTCATCTGAATGTGATGTGCATGGCCTTATTGTATGAGGCCATGCATTCCCACATTGAATACAAACAATGCTAATTTTAACTAGCATTTTACAGAGTTAAGCTACGCCGCTCCCCTAGTTATAAGTAACTTATGAAATTTAATTTCATGTAAATGGTGCTTTTGTAATTAGCTGACAAGCAATTCTCACTCTGACTATGAGAAAATGGAATGCATACGCAACTTAATTTCTTTTGTCTGCTGCCCCGTGTGTGTGAACAATAGCCAGTCTATTTTCCGCTCTCTTTTCCGCTTAGTCACTCTTCACTCATAAAGCGAAGACTTGATCGAGCTATGGGCGCATCTGAATTATTAAAAATAATTTTATTAGCAGGAGTTAATATGAAACCTTACCTGTCCAAGGTCTGCTGTGGCTTAAGTGCTGGTCTTTTACTAGCGGGATGTAGTAGCGACAGTAAGCCTAATATCGCTATTGGGCCTCCTGCCAGTACAACGCAAAGCGTTTCCCAACTGCTGTTTGATGCCTACGGTATAGGCAAGGACAAATACAGCACGTATCAAGAGGGCTTTGGCGCTGCACTTGATGGCGTACAAGATGGCAACATTGATATTTCGATCGGCATTCTTGGTTTGCCTTCAGGTAGTATTGAAAACCTGCAGGCTTCAAGCGGTGACGCTCGACTATTGGGTCTAAGTGACGAGGCGATCGACTACATAGAAGCCAATAGTGCCTATAAGCGTTTCACGATTCCCGCAGGTAGCTACGACTTTCAGGACCAGGATGTAGAAACCATCACGGCCTACGCTGTCTTGGTCGGCAATACCCAGACGATTGATGAAGAACTCGGCTATGAGCTGGCGCGTTTGATGCATGAACACGCTGAAGAGAATACACACGCTCAGTCAGCCTTCATGACCCTGGAAAATGCCTTGAACGGCTCTGAAGGCCTGCCGATTCATCCTGGTGCCAAGCGCTACTATGAGGAGCAAGGGCTGACGGTCGATAACCCCGTGGCAGAGCTTGGTGATATCGAACCGAAAAGTGAATTCGTTCTGGGCACCGGTAGCCAAGGCGGTACTTATTACCCACTGGGTGGCGAAATGGCGACTATCTGGAATCGTTACCTGGATGGCCAGAATTTTACCAATATCGAAACCGGTGCCTCCATCGAGAACCTGGTCAGCATCCGCGATAACAATATGGACCTGGGGATGACGGTTCACGCCCCGGCGCAAGACGCCGTTGCAGGCCGTGGTGAGTTCGACGGTGGTGCTATCGATAACGTCGCATTCATCGGGCATATCTACCCGGAAGTCATCCAGATTGTCACTCGTGACCGCTCCGAGATCGAAAGTCTGGGCGACCTGGCCAATTAATTTGTGATCCCTTCCCGCCGCTGGGTAAACCAGCGGCGTCATCCGCATGAGGCTTAAACGTGGATAAAAAAAAAACTCCTGACGAAGCATCGCTATTAGAGAAATATGATCGCGAGTCGCAGATACGCTCGCCGCTCCAATTAGGCAAATGGGCTTGGCTCATTACCCTGATGGGCGTATCCCTCACCTGCTTCCATCTATACACCGCGTATTTCGGCACGCTTCCTTCGCAGCAGCAAGGCGCGGTTCACCTCGGCATGGCCCTTGGGATGATATTCATCCTATTTCCTGCCACACGTGGCACTGGCCCTCGCCATGGTGTTCCCTGGTACGACATCGTACTGGCCTTCGCGGCAACCTTTGCAGCCTATTATAAAATCATTTTTTATGAAGAGGTGCTGCGCGCCCGGATTACCGGCTACTCTACGTTTGATCTCACCATAGCCGTGCTCGGCGTACTGTTTGTTCTGGAGGCAACCCGCCGTACCGTTGGCATGCCCATTGTCATCATGGCTACGTTAGCGATTCTATACGCGCTGTTTGGCAACTTGATTCCGAGTCCTTTACTCTCGCATCCGGGTTTTGCCCTTGAGCAGATCTCGCCATATTTATGGTTTAGAGAAAGCGGGGTATTTGGCACACCGCTGCAAATATCGGCGCGCTTTATCTTCCTGTTTCTATTCTTCGGCGTGGTATTGATGCATACCGGCGTGGGCCGCTTCTTTAACGATCTGGCGTTTGCTGCCACCGGCCGTTTTACCGGCGGAGCAGGGAAAGCAGCCGTCATGGCAAGCTCACTACAAGGCATGATTTCCGGAAGCTCAATCGGTAATACCGTTGCCTCGGGCTCGTTCACTATCCCGATGATGAAGAATGCTCGCTTCAAGCCTGAAGTCGCAGGCGCCATTGAAGCCTCAGCCTCAACCGGCGGGCAAATCATGCCGCCGCTGATGGGGGCGGCTGCCTTCATCATGGTGGAGTATGTGGGGGTCTCTTACCGGGAGATCATGTTTGCCGCGTTGATTCCGGCCATTCTCTATTTCACCGGTATTTTTATTGGCGTCCACTTTGAAGCCAAGCGCCACCGTATCCTGGGGCTTCCCAAGGACCAGTTGCCCAGCAAGCGTAAACTGCTGCTGGAAAAAGGCTACATGCTGTTGCCGCTGCTGGTTATCGTGACCACGATCAGCATCGGGTTTACGGCTCAGCGGGCGGCCTTGCTGGGTATCGCCTGTGCCTTTGCGGTGAGCCTGGTGCGTAAAGAGACGCGACCTACCTTGAAAGGCGTTCTCAATATCTTTGAACAGGGGGCTCGCGTGGCCTTGCCGGTCATTGCCGCCGTCGCGTGTGCAGGCATCATTGCAGGCGTCGTGGGCATGACCGGCATGGGGGCGAAATTTGCAGCCGGTATCATCAGTCTAGCAGACGGCGTGTTGATACTTGCCCTGCTGTTCACCATGGTCGCCTGCATTGTGCTGGGCATGGGCCTACCCACCACGGCCAACTATGTGGTGACGGCCACCATCGCGGCACCAGCGCTGATCAACGAGTTTGGCCTGCCCCCCATGGCAGTACACCTGTTCGTGTTTTATTTCGGCATCATCGCGGATATCACCCCGCCAGTGTGCTTGGCGGCCTTTGCCGGCGCAGGCATCGCTCAGGCTAATCCGATGAAGACCGGCTTTACCGCCGTTAAATTGGCCATAGGGGCCTTTATCATCCCCTACGCATTTATCTATAATCCTATGCTGGTATTGGTCGACCCGACACCGATTGGGTTGATCAGTGCGTTGGCCTTCTCACTACTCGGCATCATGGGCGTCAGCAGCGCATTACTGGGTTACTTTATTCGCGACTCCCGCGTATGGGAGCGTCTAGTGCTCTTGGCCGCCGGGCTTGCCATGGTCGTCCCTGAACTAATGACCAGCGGCTTAGGACTGATTGCCATGGCAGCCATTGGCTGGTGGCAGTCACGTCGAAAGGATGCTTTCCAGGATGCTCAGCCACTCGCTTCATGAGTTATGATCACCTCAACATTACCCCGGTGCTTGGCTGCCGGGGTGATTCACAGGTTATCAGGAGCATCCCCCTTGGCCTCACGCAACCTTCCTTCAACCGCCGCCATGCAGTGTTTCGAGGCGGCGGCGCGCCATATGAGCTTTACCCGGGCGGCCGATGAGTTAAGCCTGACCCAGAGTGCGGTCAGCAAGCAGGTCGCCCACCTTGAATCTACGCTGCAGCATAAGCTGTTTCGCCGCGTAAGACGCACGCTTGTGCTGACACCAGAGGGCGCCATCTTCTTAAGCGACGTACGCAAGGTACTCGCCCAGATAGAGATGTCGACTCACGCCATCATGACTTATAGCGGCAATAGCGAAGTGCTTAAAGTGGCCACTTTGCCAAGCTTTGGCAGCCGTTGGCTAGCGGACAAGCTGCCCCCCTTTTTAGCTGCAAACCCGGGCATTAGCCTGGAATTTCACGACAGGGTTGAAGACTTTGCCCTTGAACAACAAGATATCGATATTGCGCTGTTTTATGGTCACGGTAGTTGGCCTAATCTTGCTTGCCATAAACTGGTAGATGAGGAGATGGTCGCGGTTGCCGCTCCATCGCTTCTGGCTCAACACCCTATCCATACTGCGAGTGACTTGGCCCAGCTGCAACTACTTCACCTTTCTACCCGCCCGGATGCCTGGCACCACTGGTTTGCAGGACAACAGATCACCACTGATCGCAGCTACCACGGCACTCGTTTTGAAACCTTCCCCATGCTGGTACGCACCGCCATGGCAGGTGGGGGCGTTGCTTTAGTGCCACACTTTACCGTGGATGAAGAGTTGGCCGCCGAGCGCCTTGTACTCGCCTGGCCGCATCGGTTATACAGCGAGAGCGCGTATTATCTTGTTTACCCTGAGCACCTGGGTGAACTGGGTAAAGTACGCCGCTTCGTCGAGCACATTACGGCCAGTGCCGCTATTAATCCAAACGCTGGCAAATCCACTCGATAAAAACGCGTACTTTATAAAGTTCCGTCATATGTTCTGGATATGCCATGTAGTAAGCATCCTTGCTTTTTAACGAGAATTGCCAAGGAATAATCAGTTTGCCTTCGTCAAGCTCTTCTTGAGCTAGAAATTTCGGTACCAGCGCCACACCGCAGCCCGCACGCGCTGCGCGTAATGCCATATAAAACGTATCAAATCGCGGGCCGTGATAACTGTGTTCCGTATAGAGCGACTGCGCGTCGAACCATTCGTGCCACGCCTCGGGGCGAGTGGACACCTGTAATAACACCAAACCAGTTAGTGCCAAGGGGGTATCCACTCCCTTTTGCTTAATCGTCGAAGGTGCACAAACAGGAACCAGCTCCTCGTCCAATAGTTTAATGCACTCCGCCCTCGGCCATACCCCGTGGCCAAAAAAGAAAGCCACTTCAATACGCTCTTTTTGCATATCGAATGGCTCTGAGCGATTGGAAATATTGAGATTGATAGAGGGGTGCTGATGGCGAAACCCATTCAACCGTGGGATTAGCCAACGTGCTCCAAAGGTTGGCAAAGTTGCCACATTGAGCACGTCTGATTCCACCCCGTACGACTGCATATAGCGTGTCGACATCTCTACCTGAGCCAAAATTTTACGCGCCTCACCTAGGTACACAGCACCTTCCGGCGTCAGGTGAAGGCGCTTTCTCACTCGCCGAAACAAAGGGTGTAGCAAAGTAGTTTCAAGTTGCGCGACCTGCTTACTTACCGCGCTTTGCGTCAGGCTTAATTCATCTGCCGCACGAGTAAAGCTAAGGTGCCGTGCAGCTGCCTCAAAACAGTGCAAAGCCGTTAAAGACGGCAAATGATTACGGCGCATGCCAACCCCACTTAATGAAAAAAAAGAATGATATTTTTCTTAATCATCGTTTGAACGCTTGCTCAAAGCCTAGCAATACTGGCATCACATCCATGCGATTCAAAACATAATACGAGGTATAAGAATGATTCATTCTCTAATGGAAAAAATGGGCGTGGCAACTCATCAATATCAAGGCGGAGATCTTGTGGTGACCACGCCAGTCGATGGCAGTGAAATTGGACGCCTAAAAGTGGCCTCACAAAGCGAAGTGGATACAGCGATTGCCAACGCAGAAGAAGCCTTTCTTGCCTGGAGAAGTGTTCCTGCTCCCCGCCGCGGCGAGCTAGTTCGTTTATTCGGCGATCAACTACGCCAGCATAAAGAAGCACTGGGTGAACTAGTAACATGGGAGTGCGGCAAGATTTTGCAGGAAGGGCTTGGCGAAGTGCAGGAAATGATCGATATCTGCGACCTTGCCGTTGGTCAGTCACGACAACTGTTCGGTCTGACCATCGCTTCCGAGCGACCAGGCCACCATATGCGTGAAAGCTGGCATCCCCTAGGTCCGATTGGACTGATTACGGCCTTCAATTTTCCGGTAGCTCCTTGGGCATGGAATGCTGCACTCGCCCTGGTTTGTGGCAACAGTTTGCTTTGGAAGCCATCAGAAAAAACCCCCTTAACCGCACTAGCCTGTCAGGCACTACTGGATCGCGCTATTGAGCAGTTTGGTGACGATGCTCCCAAGCACCTAAGCCAAGTGATTATTGGCGAGCGAGAAGCTGGTGAGCAGTTGGTGGATGACCCTCGTATTGCTCTTATCAGTGCCACTGGCAGCACGCGCATGGGCCGTGAAGTAGGTCCCAAGGTGGCAGCACGTTTTGGCCGTAGCATTCTTGAGCTGGGCGGTAATAACGCCATGGTGCTCGCCCCAAGCGCGGACCTGGATATGGCAACCCGTGCAATTCTGTTTTCAGCAGTAGGCACTGCTGGCCAGCGGTGCACTACCCTGCGCCGCCTGGTTGTGCATGAATCCATTAAAGACGAAGTGCTATCCCGACTGAAGAAGTCCTATAGCGCCGTTACCATTGGCAACCCACTTAAAGGCAATCTAGTTGGACCGCTGATCGACCACCAAGCTTTTGACGCCATGCAGAGCGTGCTGGCCAAAGCGCGCGAGCATGGCGCTGAGGTGTTTGGCGGTGATCGTGTGGAGATTGCCGGTAGCGATGCCGGCTACTACGTTGCTCCGGCGATCGTTGAGATGACCGAGCAAAATTCGCTGGTGAAACATGAAACTTTTGCCCCCATTCTGTATGTACTTACCTACAAAGAGTTGGACGAAGCAATTGCCACTAATAACGATGTTCCCCAGGGTTTGTCATCATGCATTTTCACTACCGACGTACGCGAAGCTGAAACGTTCGTATCTGCGGTAGGCAGTGACTGCGGTATTGCCAACGTTAATATTGGCCCGAGCGGCGCTGAAATCGGTGGCGCCTTTGGCGGCGAGAAAGAAACCGGTGGCGGCCGCGAATCAGGGTCTGACGTTTGGAAAAGCTATATGCGTCGCCAGACAAACACCGTCAATTACTCTCGAGAACTGCCTTTGGCTCAAGGAATTAAGTTCGACTAAACCTCTCGCTATTGAGGGCCCTCACTTGTCGGGCCCTCACGATAAAATAAAAAGAAGGTGATTTATGCGTGACGATGTCCAAATCGGCCCGACGCCGGGTTTAGTGATGGCAATATTACCGCTCCTTGCCACCACTGCTATTTTGATTTTGCAGTTTTTTGTTTTCTCAGACTTCACCCCCCACATCCCATTGGCTTTCGGCATTATGATTTGCGCGCTTTGTGGGCGCATTCGCGGCGTACCCTGGCAAAGAATGGAAAACTCGATGCTTGAGGTAGTCAAACTAGGTATACCTGCGATTTTTATTCTCATGGCAGTTGGCATGGTTATCGGCACTTGGATTCTTTCTGGCACGGTACCAACGCTGATGTACTATGGCTTCCAACTTGTCTCCCCATCGTATTTTCTCGTTGCTACCTGCTTGGTAAGTGCTTTGGTATCACTTGCTACAGGCACCTCCTGGGGAACTATCGGCACCCTTGGGCTCGCCCTAATGGGGATCGGAGAGGGCCTCGGCATTCCCATGTATTTGACCGGTGGGGCATTGGTATCCGGCGCGTTCTTTGGCGATAAAATGTCGCCTTTGTCAGAAACCACCAATTTAACGCCAGCTGTGTGTGAGACAGATTTATGGACGCACATACGCAGCATGATGGCGACTACCGTGCCGGCCATGTTGATAGCACTTATTTTGTATATCTGGCTGGGTGCCAGCTATGGCGGACAGTTCGAGCACAGCACCGATATAGCCACATTTCGTCAAGCTTTGGACGACACTTTTACCCTTTCCTGGGTAACCCTGATTCCACCGTGTGTCGTTATCGCCCTGGCACTTGCCAAGTTTCCACCCTTCCCCACTATTTTCACCGGGGCAGCGCTAGGCGGGCTGGTTGCGATTGGCGTTCAGGGAGAAACCCTGCACGCAGTATTTGATGCCATGCAAAATGGCTTTAGCAGTAACACTGGCAATACCGCGATTGATGCTCTGTTAAGCAGTGGTGGCGTACTCTCAATGACGTGGGTCGTTACTTTAACGTTCTTTGCCTTAGGTTTTGCTGGCATGCTGGAGGCCTATGGCACCGTAGATGCAATTATTAAACAGTTGATGCGCTTGATTAAAGGGCGCTTTAGCCTGATCGCAACAAGTTCGGGCACCACCCTTGCGGTCAGCACCATCATCGGGGATGTCTATACCACGCTAGTACTGCCAGGCCGCTTACTGAAAGGGCAATATCAAGCGATGGGTTATAAAACATCAACGCTTTCACGCGCGATCGAGGATAACGGCACACTTTCATCTCCCTTGATTCCCTGGAATATGGGCGGCGGTTTTGTGGCATCCACCATCGGTGTCCCCACCTTGGCATATGCGCCTTTCGCTTTTGCTTGCTGGTTATCTCCCTTGTTCGGCCTACTTTGGGGGTTAACCGGCCGTTTTATTCCCCACGAGGATGCCGCCGCCCCCTCCAAAACGACGCTCTCCTCTCAACCAACAGCGTAACAAACAAGGTCGGCCCTTGAGCCGGCCTGCGCTTTTTTCAGGAGATATTATAAAATGCAAACCGCCCTCTCCGAGCGCTGCCTTTGGCTGCAAACAAGCACAGAAGAGCCTTTCCAATACCCGTCACTCGGCCACCATGAAGAAGCGACTGTCTGCGTGGTGGGCGGAGGTATAACAGGCCTTTCCACAGCGCTTCATTTGGCAGAAAAAGGTATCAAAACGACGCTATTAGAGGCAGGGGATATCCCCAGCGGTGGGTCAGGGCGCAATGTTGGCTTAGTCAATGCAGGGCTTTGGATTCCACCCGACGATATCGTAGCCGCTCTGGGTGCAGAGAAAGGCGAGCGTGCGAATACCGTGCTGGGCGGTGCTCCCGCCAAAGTGTTCGAGACTATTGAACGTTACGGCATTCAGTGTGACCCGACACGAGAAGGCACACTTCATCTTGGCCATAATGCCAAAGGAGGCCAAGAGCTTGAACGTCGCCGGGATCAGCTACAAAACCGTGGCGCCCCCGTTACCTTATTAACCGGTGACGCCTGCGAGCAGATCACCGGGACAGCAAAAATTAAAGCGGCGCTGCTGGATAAGCGGGCAGGCACGCTAAACCCCTGCGCTTATACACGTGGGCTTGCCCGTGCCGCTCATAATCTGGGGGCTACGCTTTACTGCCAAAGCGGTGTTACGGGCATTGAGCGACAAGGAGACCGTTGGCGCGTATTGACTCACAACGGTAGCGTAACGGCCGATAAAGTCGTCATAGCCACAAATGCTTACACAGAAGATGCCTGGAACCAGGTTCGCAAACATTTTTTTATTGGTCACTACTACCAGCTTGCTTCAGAACCGCTAAGCGGTGATGCTGCCGATGCAATTCTTCCCGAGCGCCAAGGCGCCTGGGATACCCGTACCGTGCTAAGTAGCATACGCCGTGATAAGGAGGGCCGGCTGCTGCTTGGCAGTCTGGGTAAGGGCGAAGGTAAGCCACTTAGTTATCTTAGTTGCTGGGCGGATACCATTCAGAATCATTACTTCCCAGCGCTTGGCAAAGTACGTTGGGACTACACATGGACGGGTAAGATCGCGTTTACGCCTGACCATACGCTGCGCCTGTTTGAGCCAGCCCCCGGCATTCTAGCAGCGACAGGCTATAACGGGCGTGGTGTGACTACGGGTACCGTTGTGGGTGAAGGCTTTGCCCACTACATAGCCAGTGGCGACGATAGCCTGCTGCCCCTGCCAATTTCACAGCCCAAGCAAATCAAAGCGCGCCCGCTATGGCGCTGTGCTTATGAAAGTGGCTTTGCGCTATATCATGCGGGCCAGTGCTTAAGAGTACTGATCTAATCCAAGCTACATTAGCCGTATGCGCCCTTAAGGGCGCATACTGTTAGCATGGCGCCTCATACGGATGCAGTGGAGCTCATTTGGGCCAACACATGCTGTTTAGAAGCCTGTTCCCGTTCGGCATAAAGCGCCAGTTCATCGGTCACTTGAGCACCTAGCGCCTCTTCAAAAGCATCCCGATTGGCGTTACCCGCATAGGCTGCGTTCTCGCCTCCGCCTAAGTTTGACTGGAAGATACCTGCCGCACTAACCGGCAAGAAATCTTCATAGGTAATCGGTTGCGCTTCCACCAGCCCTTGAGCGATCAAGGCGTCGATATCAGCATTGACACCGCCTGAAGCGGCTTTACCGGCCTCTGTCAGGTGGTAGTGAAAGTAAGCCAGGTCTTCTCGGCGCATTGCTTCATCGCTATCAGGCATGGCGGCAAATACCTTGTCCATAACCGCCTGGTGGGCGTTGTTATCAAGCCCCGCGGCTTGTTTACGCCCTTCATTAAGCAGCTGATCGTAAAGCGCGCGCCCTTTCGGCGTGAGCGCCATGCCGCGCTGCTCGATTTCGCCAAAGCGGGCAGTATGCGTACCTTGGGCATCGCCTGCAAAGCGAATCGATTCTTCTAATGCCTTAAAGCTTGTCTGGCGGAGTAAAATGGGCGCTTCACGGCGCGGCGGGCCTTCGATGACTGCCTTCGGGTTCATGCCAACGCTTGGCATACGGCGCTGAACTTCGTCGATATCCAACGTGCGCGGCGTTAAATGGTTGATATGCGGCCCGCGAAAACACACCACATCGGCAATCAGACGGTGTTCATCGCTCAACGCCTGGTAGGTGTCCAGGTCGACCGTGGCATCCTGGTGCCAGCGGAAGGTTTCCAAGGCCTCCTTGACGAACTGATCCGCCTCTTCAGAGGTTAATCCGCCCTGGGTTTCAAAACGCTCAATAAGCTCACGAGCGGCGGGCGTGAAAATATCCCGCTTGGCCAGAATTTCTTCGGCACGCTGGCGCAGCGTCTCGCTCTCGATGAGTTCCAGACGCAGCAGCGAGGTAAAAACGCGAAACGGGTTGCAGGCCAGCGCGTCATCCTCAACCGGACGAAACGCTGTGGAGTGAACCGGCACCCCAGCTTCAGAAAGGTCGTAATAGCCCACCGGGTACATTCCCATCACGGCAAACAAGCGGCGCAGCATGGATAGCTCTTTGGCTGAGCCCACGCGAATCGCCCCGTGGCGTTCTACGCTAAGGCGCGCAAGCTCGCCCTGGGCTTCCAGGCGGCGGCGTAGCGCTGGCTGCTGGCTAAGCGTTTCCTGGTTTACCTGCTCGACCAACTCCAATAGCGTGCCGTACTGGGGCACTTCCGTTTGGTACATCACTGACATGGCTTTGGAGAAACGATCGCGGATATCATTGGTAGCTAAAAACAGTGCGTTGTTCATTTCACAGCTCTCTATGCATATTGTTACGGTGAAAGGGAATGTTCGATTTTAGTTGTGCTAATAGTGCCTGAAAGGGATGTTGTAAGCTTATATGGGAAAAGCGCTTTACCTGACTTCGGCACGAATAGCCCGTCGCCAGCAGTCTTCCCGCGTTCCCGGGGGCGTCCACCTGCGGCTGCCAGGACTGGGCATAAATCGTTTTGGACGTTTCTGCGTTACGGGTTTCATGGCCATAGGTGCCTGACATTCCACAGCAGCCCGTCGCTGCCAGCTCAAGCGTGAGCCCAAACGCGGAAAATACCTGCTGCCATGCTTTCGGGCTGCCCGGTGCATTGGTCTTCTCTGTGCAGTGAGACAGCAGCGTAAAGCCGGGGTCGCTCAGGGAAAGATGACTCTGCGCCAA